>JAKPGH010000121.1 GCA_029550985.1 Bacillota bacterium | reverse complement strand
GAAGTAATTCTGAGTCGATGGTAACATGGTATTGAGCCATTGCAAGGTCACCTCCGGTTTTGGTTTGTTTTGGTCACTTACCATTCTAAACCAGGGGCCTTGTCTTGGCTCTTCATTTTACACAATTATATGGACTTAACTGAAGATAGCAGCGAGGAGGAGATTTCCGAGCAACCAAGCGCAACAACTTACCGAAATTACGAAAAGAACTCCGCCCCCACACGGTCCGACGCTCGAAACGATACGATGAACGACAATAAAGTGTACGATAATCAAGGCCCGGAACGCCCTTACGTGGACTTTGGCAATAGCCTGTACGATGATGAAAAAACGGTGATTTCCAGGAATACTGTGATTCGCGGCAGTGTGGAAACCGACGATTCGATTCGCTTGCTGGGACAAGTCCTGGGAGATATTGACTGCAAGGCCAACATTGTCGTGGCCGGTAAGGTAAGAGGCAATACCACTGCTGCCAACGCCTACATATACGACGCTCAGGTGGATGGTAATATTCATTGCCAAGATGCCATTACCATTTCCAACGACGCATGGATATTAGGCAATTTGAGGGCACAGCAGGCAGAAATCGACGGCAAAATCAAAGGCAACATCGAGATTCGCCACACGGTTTCCATTGGCTCCACTTCTTCGATTCTGGGAAATATTTCTACCGACGAGCTGGAAATTAAGCGGGGAGCCTTTGTCAACGGCCAGATTATGATGTACTCTCCCTCTCGGGATGTACTGGAGCGTTTCAACCGTTTTGACGAATAAGCGGACATCTATTGGAAAGCGAACCTGGCGGCGTGCAAGGTTCGCTTCTTGATATTTGACCTATGGGTTTATTTGTATTGACAGCGATGGGGCAATCGTTTATAATAGGTGGCGTCGCTTTGCGGGTGTAGTTCAATGGTAGAATTCCAGCCTTCCAAGCTGGCTACGTGGGTTCGATTCCCATCACCCGCTCCATCTATATGCAGCGCGCAGGAGCAACCGCAAGGTTGCTCCTGTTTTTATGCTTTGTTATGTTACCATCTGTCCTTAATGCCATCTTTATCTTACAGATTTCCAATATGAAAAGCCTCCGGTGTGACCCGGAGGCTTCTTGGTTTGGATAGGCAGGAACCCTTGTCCAAGGATTACTCGCTCGCCCCCTCAATTTGGCGAGCCTGGATGACAACGTTGTAATCGTCGCCCACAGCCCAAACTAGGCCTTTTGTGGGAACGCTGATTTTGACCGGATAGCTTACCTGGCCGGCGGTCAGCTCCTTCTGGGAAAAGTCCAACTCTACCACAATATCGCCGGGTGTTAAGCTTTCAAGAACGGCGGCATCTCCCACCAGAGTGACGGGCAGACTTCCGGTGAGCAAGGTAATTTCAAAGTCGGAGGGCTGGTTGACCGGAATAATGCTGCTGATGTTGTGGAAGGTTACCGTGCTCCAGGATTCCGTGTTGAATTCCACCAGCACGGTGGAAATGTTGTTCACATTGGTTAATTGTTCGGAGGGCAGCGTTACGTCAAATTGGAAGGTGTTGTTGGTAGGGGTCAGGTTTCTCAAATCGATGTCCACTACAATTTCGTTGTAGTTTTCCATGCTCTGAATGGGGCCGGCCACCAGAATGCTTTGATTGGAAAGAGTCATGTATTCCCGCAGTTCGCTTTCGGGGAACCCCCGGGGCACATTGGTAAAGTTAACCCGCAGAGGAAGCTCTTTGGTGCGCAGCACGGGTATCCAAACGTTGACGTTTTCCACATCCAGGGAGAGATGAAGTTCCTCCGGGTCCAGCTCCATTCCCTGGGCGTCTAACAGCTTCACCGGAACGGTGGAGGCGTAGGTATTGGAAAGCGGTTGCGCCAGCTCAACCGAAGCCACGCAGCGAGTCACTTTTTCCAGCTCGGAAACGGGGCCCGTCACTCGAACGGCGGTGGGGGATACCTGTTCGGTACCCAGTTGATAACCGGCGGCCACAGCCAGCCCTCGTGTTATCAGATCCACATTCAGGGTTTTGGAAATCACTTGGTCCAGTCGCACCCGTATCGTGGAAGGGCGGATGCTTAAAATTTTATAGTCCGTTGGTGTGCTGAAAGGCACCAGTTCCAAATCATAGGTGTCGGCTTCGGTGACATTGGAAAGGCTGACAGTGATGTTGAGATCTTCCGGTTTTAAGTTGCCTACCACCGAGCGGGGGCCTTCCACCATCACATCAACCTGTTCATCGACTTCGCCAACCACCGAAAGTCCCATTTCCTTCAAACGCTCATTTCGAAGGGAAATCTGCACCGGAACATTGTTGATGGCCAAAGGTGTGGTAGGACTGATGGCGATGACCACCAGAATCCAACACAAAATGGCCATAAAGAGGGAAAAAACCATGACGAAGCGATCGTTTTCAAACAACTGCTTCATATTTAGTTTCTTAAAACGAAACTGCTTCGCATTGATTGGTTTGTTCATCGGAATATCCTCCAAAAGCCACGCTTATTGGCGGGAGAGGGGTCTCCCTGCTTCGAGCTAAACATTTTAGCTTCCAGCAGTTTGGAAAGATTTTGGGGCGAAAGATTCCGCTGTAGGCGGCCGTTGAGGGCAACCGAAATGGCGCCGGTTTCTTCCGACACCACCACAACCACCGCGTCGGATACCTCGCTCATGCCAAGGGCCGCCCGGTGACGGGTTCCCAGCTCCCGGCCGATTTCATCGTTGGCGGACAAGGGCAGAAAGCACCCGGCTGCATGAACACGGCCGCTTCGCAGTACCATGGCGCCGTCGTGCAGAGGGGAGTTTGGAAAAAAGATGTTACAGATGAGCTCGGCGGAGGGTTCGGCGTCGATCAGGGTGCCGGTGCCGATGACGTCTCCCAATTTTGTTTCCCGTTCCAGCACCATGAGAGCACCGATATTGTGTTCCGAAAGGCGGACGGCGGCAGAGCACACGGCGTCCAACATTTTATGCACCTGAATGTTGTCGCCATGCTCTTCTCGGAACAGGGAACTGGATAACTTTGAACGCCCCACCTGTTCCAGAGCACGGCGAAGTTCCGGCTGGAAGACAATGGCCAGGGCAACAATTCCCCATTGCAGGATGTTGGTGATGAAAAAGGACAGGGTGGTGAGATTTAAGTTCAGGGCCAGGACATACATGGCCAATATTAAAACAATGCCTTTGACCAGCTGCATGGCTCGCGTTTCCCGCACCAGCCGGACGGCATGATAGATTAAAAACGCTACAATGAGGATGTCCAACAAATCCGACAAGCCCACCGTGCTGATAATGCCACGCAGGCTTTCCCAAAAGGTGGCAAAAGCACTCCGAATATCCGACAAGCTTTACCCTCCCGGACTGCCGACCGACCAGTCGGCGTGATGGCGATTCTAGAAAAGTCCTGATTTCGTGTTTTAAAGGGTAACAAACAATCTAGCAGAAGCGGCCCGCACCGTTGATTGGGCAAGGGCCGCAGATATTCAAAGCATCCGCTTTGAATCAACTTTCATTCAACTCTATTTTACCATATTGTAACGGTAATTCAACTGGAACAGCAAGTTTTTTTTATGGCCTCGCATAACATCAGAGCTTGCTCTCTTGTATTAAAGGCTCCCACGCTGATTCGAACCGTGCCCTGCTCCAAGGTGCCCATCTTTTTATGGGCAAGCGGAGCACAGTGCAGCCCGCCCCGCAACGCAAACCCCTGGCGGGAAAGCGCTTCAATAACCTGCTCCGACGACATCCCCCGGATATTGAAAGAGAGCACCGGAAGATGACTTCCCTCGTCAAAGTCGGGGGTATACAACACAATTTGCGGCATTCGTTTGAGGTGATGGAGTATTTCTTTGGCTATTCTCATTTCGTGGCGGTAGATTTGAGCAGGCCCTCTTTCCCGCACAAAGCGGATACCCGCTCCCAACCCCAGAATTCCGATGGTGTTGAGGGTGCCGCTTTCCAGGCGGTCCGGCATATCCAAAGGCTGCTCGTAGTTTGCCGAAAAGCTGCCGGTGCCACCTTCCATCAGGGTGCTTAGGCTGCTGCCCAAAGCGGTGATGAGCAGCCCGGTGCCGGAAGGGCCATACAATCCCTTGTGGCCGGCGGTACACAAAAAGTCGATGCCCATGCAGGGGGCGTCAATGTCCAAAACGCCTGCAGACTGAGCGGCATCCACAAGGAAGAGCAAATTCTTATCCCGGCACAGCATAGCCAATTCTTCAATAGGTTGCCGAATCCCAAAGACATTGGAGGCGTGGGCACAGGCAATCAGGCGAGTGTTGGGGCGAATCAGGCGATAGAACGAATCCAATGTCTTGCGGCATCTGCCATAGGTGTTGGCAATATCGTACTCAACGCCCTTTTGGGACAACGCGTGAATGGGGCGGAGAACCGCATTGTGCTCCAAATCGGAGATGATGACGTGGTCCCCCGGTTGCAGCAATCCTTTCAGGGCGATATTGATGGCGTGGGTACAGTTGGAGGTGAACACCACCTCGCTGGGGTCCTCCACGCCGAACAGTTTTGCGGCAGCTTCCCTCACCTCATAGACCTTGGCGGATGTCTGGATGCTCAAGTCGTGGCCGCTGCGTCCGGGATTGGCTCCGTAACGGGTCAAAGCCTGATGGACGGCTTCAACGACGCCGCGAGGCTTGGGAAAAGAGGTTGCTCCGTTGTCGAAATAAATCATTTCAGTTACACCCCCGCATAGGTTACAAAGGCCCGGCTACAAAATGCCAAGAATCCGAATGTTGGCAGCTTGTAGCAAATACAGGGCGGAAGTAAGATCTCCCGCTATTTCCAATCCATAGCCGCAACCGCCCAGCTTTGGATGATTGGCAATTTTTCGAATATAGGAACGGATGCCCCGCTGCTCCAGCAGCCGTTGAGCCCGCATCGCAGCGGTCACCGAACTTATGAGTATGGTTGCGTTTCCCATTCTTTTATTCACCTTTGTGTTTTGTAATATGACAGGACGTGCGCTATGTTGTATACGATGCAGAATAGCTATGCCAGTTTATGCGAATATGAAGGGGGGAGTGATAGGGGAGGAAAACCGGAAAAGCATGTAAAATCAAAAAGCGCTGCGACCGAGGGAAAAGTCGCAGCGCTTTTTCCAGAATAGGCGAAGAAATCAAAGATGGCGAAAAAATGAAGGGCTTGTATCCGTAACGACACGTAAAGGAAGCATTTTACTACTGGCTGGAAACCGACAACCCTTGCGAAACTGCCTCCTTTGCCGCAATGCCGTCCGCAATTTGCTTGAAGATGGGAGCGGCCACCCGCTCGCCCGATTCGCCGCCTTCCACAAAGACGGCAATGCTGTAACGGGGCTGTTGGGAAGGGTAAAAACCGGCAAACCAGGCATGGACAATTTCCTTGGCATCCTCGCCTTCTCCCATCAAAATGCCGGTCTGGGCGGAAGAAGTCTTGCCTCCGGCGCTTCCCACCATGGGGCGGGCGGTGCGTCCGCTTCCTTCTTCCACCACCCCAATCATCAAATCTTGTATCTTCCGGGCGGTTTGGGGGGAGAGCACCTGGCTGCTGGCGTAGCTGGGCGCACGCTCCGAAAAGGTTTTGCCGTCCAGGGTAAATCCCCGCACCAAACTGGGGGTGACGGTGGCGCCGTCGTTGGCAATGGCCGCCACAATGCGGGCGATTTGCAGGGGTGTGGCCAGAGAACTGCCCTGCCCGAAGCTAAAGTTCGCCAACGCCGCCGGACTACTCAATTCTTTCAGGGTGGGAAGGTTTCCCGGCTGAGTGGTCATGCCTGGGGCAAGCTCGATGCTTTCTCCCAAACCCAGGTGGCGGCAAACGGCCAGCAATAAGCCGGGGTCCAGCTTCTGTGCCAGGTTAATAAAATAGGTGTTGCAGGAGACTTCCAGAGCTTTGCCCATGGTAAGGGTGCCGTGAACGGCATGGTTGTTGCATCGGAATATCTGCCCCTTCACGTCGATGGCGCCCTGACAGACATAGGTGTAGGAGGGGGAAAAGCCGCTTTCCAACGCCGCACTGGCCACCGCCAGCTTAAACACCGAGCCGATGTTGTATGCGGAAAGAGCACGGTTAATAAAGGGAGCATCGGTGCTGTCCAAACTGGCGGCGATATTATTTTGGTCGAAGGTGGGCAGGCTTGCCATCGCCAAAATATCGCCGGTGGCAACGTCCAGCACCACGGCGGCGCCTTTCTTACAGCCTTGTGCCAAAGCATCCTGGGTCAGCAGTTGAATGTCCCGGTCCAGGGTCAGGACGACTCCGCCGGCGGCGTCCTCATTGGTTCGGAAAATTTCCACTCCGCCGCCTTCCATAGTGCGTCCGGTGGCATCCACCTGATACTTGGCTTGAAAGGTGGCCCCCGCCTGGTCCAGCAAACTGTCATAGGCCCGCTCAATGCCGGAGACGCCTTTGCGCCCGCCGTCTCCCAGGTAGCCTATCAGATGAGGGGCAAGCTGGACGTCGCCGTAACGGTTGGGTACCTTGAAGACGTCGATGCCCACGGCGTAAATGTCGTTGGTGGGTACCTCCAGCACAAAGGGAAGTCCGCCGGCCAGGCGGCCGACCACCGATTCCCGTTCTTCTTCCGGCATCACCCGCAGAAGTTCGGAGGCAGCCTGAGGGGTGGGTAGAACGGAGGCCACATACCGGTAGGAGTTGTTGACCAGCAGCTGAAAGTTTCTATCGTAAATACCGCCCCGGGAGTGGGCTACCTCCAAGGTGTAGCGCCCTTGAACCTGGGCTGCCGTGGCAAGATAATCGGACGCCCCCACATAGTAGATGCGGTAAATGCAGACCGAAAACAACAGCACAAGGCAGGAAAAGAGTGAAACCATCCGTTTATGCATGCAAATCCCCCCGTTTTTCTTCGCTTCTGTTATTTTTGACCAAAACAGAAGGCCTATGCGCGGGGTAGGAATGATTTTCCTGCGGCGATTATCACCCCTCGATTGCGGCGTCATATACTGAAAAGGAAGGACTGTTCCCAAAAATCTGCCGGAGGAAACGATTATGAGAGAATTATTAAAGCTACAAGACGTATCTCTTACCTATCAGGCCGAAAATGGTGAGGTTCACGCGTTGGACTCAATCAGCTTCACAGCGCAGGAAGGTGAAATGATAGGAATTGTAGGCCCTTCCGGTTGTGGGAAATCCACCCTTCTTTCGGTCATAGCAGGATTGGAACCGGCTACCCGAGGCACCGTACTGCTGGGCGGAGAGCCAGTCAACGGTGTTTCGGAAAAAATCGGTTATATGCTCCAAAAGGATAATTTATTAAATTGGCGAACCATCCGTTCCAACGTACTGTTGGGACTGGAGATTCGCAAAATGCTCACGAAAGAAAATGTTGAATATGTAGAAAACTTGCTGGAAACCTACGGCCTTGCCGAATTTGCAGACAAATATCCACCCCAGCTTTCGGGCGGGATGCGGCAGCGGGCGGCACTCATTCGCACATTGGCCACCAAACCGGATCTTTTGTTGTTGGACGAAGCCTTTTCCGCTTTGGACTATCAAACCCGCCTGACCGTAACCGACGATGTGCTGAGCATTCTCCGCAGGGAGAAAAAAACGGCGCTCATCGTCACCCACGACATTCCCGAAAGCATCAGCATGTCGGACCGGATTATTGTTCTATCCGACCGCCCGGCACGGGTGAAGAGCATCCATAAAATGGAGTTTCCACCTCGCCCGGGTCAATCCTATGCGCTCCCTTTGGAAAGGAGAAACACACCAGCTTTTGGGCAGTACTTCAATTTGATATGGAAAGAGCTTGATGTGCATGTGGAAACGAGATAACAAAGCAGGTCAGGAGCCTCTTTCTCCGGAGCGGGTCGCCTATTTGCAGGCACGGAATCGAAGGAGATGGGCCATCCGCCTGTGCAGGATTTTCATATTAATCTCTTTGATTGCCCTGTGGGAAATTTTGGCTCGAATCGGAGTCATTGACAGCTTTATTATGAGCCAACCCAGCCGGATTTTGAAAACCCTTACCAACCTGAAGAACAACGGGCTGCTCAAACATCTGGGAGTCACCTGCTTTGAGACATTGACCGGCTTTTCGCTGGGAGTAATACTGGGTAACCTGGTGGCTCTTATCCTTTGGTGGTCCGATTTTCTCTCCAAAGTGGCGGAACCTTACCTTGTTGTGCTGAATGCTCTGCCAAAGGTGGCTTTGGGCCCCGTCATTATCATCTGGGCGGGGGCGGGGATGCAGGCCATCATTGTGATGGCGCTGGCCATTTCCCTCATCGTCACCGTGTTGGAAATGCTCAGTGGCTTTCTCTCCACCGACCCGGAGCTGATTAAAATGGCACGCACCTTTCGGGCGACCCGCTATCAGACTTTTACCAAGATTATTTTCCCCTCCAACCTTCACACCCTCTTTAACTCCTTAAAAATCAACATCGGGCTGTCTCTGGTGGGTGTGATTGCCGGAGAGTTTCTGGTTTCCAAAGCGGGGCTGGGCTACCTCATTGTCTACGGGGGCCAGGTGTTTCAAATGGACCTTGTGATGACAAGCGTTTTGATTCTTGCGGTGGTTGCCGCCCTTTTGTACTGGGGGGTGACGAAGCTGGAGCGGTTGGTACTGAATGCGGTCAGCCATACAAAGGTATAGGAAGCAGGGCGTGACCCGCTTTTAATTTTAGATGATATGGGAGGTAATGATATGAATTGGAAAAAAGGGCTGTTGGCGGTGCTGTTGGCAGCAATCCTTCTCCTGAGTACAGTCACTGCCTGTGCTCCCAAAGGGAAGGAACTGACCACTGTGCGGGTCAGCGAAGTAACCCATTCGGTGTTCTATGCACCTCAGTACGTGGCCATTTTAAAAGGCTTCTTCGCCGAGGAGGGAATCGACATTGAGCTGATTTCCGGGGAAGGAGCCGACAAAGTGATGACCGCGGTGATATCGGGGTCGGTGGACATCGGCTTCTCCGGACCGGAGGCCACCATCTATATTTACAATGAAGGAAAAGCCGATTATGCCAAGATATTTGCCCAGGTTACCAAGCGGGACGGCTCCTTCTTAATGGCTCGGGAACCGGACCCCAACTTTACCTGGGAGAAGCTGCGGGGCGCTCATCTGTTGCCCGGTCGCAAAGGCGGCGTGCCCTACATGACGTTGGAGTATGTGGTCAAACAGGCGGGGCTGGTTCCGGGAGTGGATGTCAACTTCGACAGTTCCATCCAGTTTGCCGCTATGGCAGGCGCTTTCCTAGGAGGAACGGGGGACTATGTCACCGTGTTTGAGCCCACGGCATCTTCCATCGAGATGGACGGTAAAGGTTACATCGTCGCTTCGGTAGGGGAAGCTTCCGGTGAAATTCCCTATACTGCCTACTACGCGTTGGACAGCTACATAAAGAAAAATCCCCAGATTATCCAGGGCTTTACCAATGCTCTCTACAAAGCTCAAAAATGGGTGGCGGAACATTCCGCCGAAGAAATCGCCAAAGTGATAGCGCCGGCCTTCCCCGACGCCAACCCCGATATTATGGCCAAGGCTATCGCCAGGTATAAAGAAATTGACGCCTACTGCTCCGTCCCCATGATGACCCAAGAGTCCTTTGACCGGCTGCAGTTGGTGATGGAGACAGCGGGAGAGCTTTCGAAAAAAGCCCCCTACGCCGACCTTGTCGACAACAGTTTCGGCGAGAAAGCGGTAGAAACGATTAAATAATAATAGGTGTCTATTGGAACCAGTCGAAAGGCTTTGTCCTGCGACTGGTTTTTCTTGTGCATTTAAAATGTTAATTGCATGGAACTGTTAGCAAAATTTTCTTGCCATCTCATTTATTCCGCTGATTTTTGTGCTATAATACAGGGAAAGGAAAGGGGAGGAAGTGAATGAAGAAGCAAAGCCACGATTCTTCCCGAATGTTGTTGGGAAAGAAACGTCCCATGACCAAAGAAGAGGCCCTGCGTCAACTGGTGGAACAGGATCCCCAGAAGGCTGCTCGCATCATAAAGGAGATTTTAAAAGGAAGGTAAGGAGGAAACCGAGGATGTTCAGTCCCGACAGGGAAAGGGCGCTTGCCCTGCTTCACAAGCACAATCAAAGCCAGTCTTTGCGCTCCCATGCGCTGGCGGTGGAGGCTGCCATGCGCCACATGGCCAAAGTGTGGGGAGAAGACGAGGATTATTGGGCCGAAGTAGGGCTTTTGCACGATGTGGATTATGAAGAATTCCCCCAGGAGCATCTCAAACACACCCCCGAAATCCTGAAAAGCGCAGGATACGACGACGACTTTATCCGAGCCGTGTTGGCGCACGGTTGGGGAATCTGCACCGACGTCAAGCCGGAAAAGAAAATGGAAAAGGCTCTTTATGCTGCCGACGAGCTTTGCGGTTTGGTGACGGCGGCGGCTTACATGCGCCCCAGCCGCAGTGTGGTGGATTTGGAAGTTCCTTCTCTCAAAAAGAAGTTTAAGGATAAAAAGTTTGCCGCCGGAGTGGACCGGCAGGTTATTTTGCAGGGCTGCGAGATGCTGGGTATCACTCTGGAAGAGCTGATGCAGTTGGTAATTGACGGCATGCGGGAAAACCATGAAGAAATTGGCGTGTAAGGGCTAAACTATTGGCAGGGCAACGGTCTGAAAAGGCTTGCGCCCTGCTTTTTGGCAGGAACCGCAAGTCGGAGGGTTTACATTTGCATTCCATCTTTTGGTTTGCTATAATGATAAGGTATTTTTTACCGTCTGTAGGGAGCAGGCCCAGATTGACGAGAGGAAGTGGAAAACTATGGATAGAAGCTACGTTCTGATGACCGACGATTGCTGCGATCTGCCACCGGAATATTATATAGAGCATGATATCCCAGTTCTGAATGTGACGTATATTGTTGACGGCAAGGCTTACCGGGGAACCGAAATGAGTTACCGGGAATTCTACGACCGGCTGCGGCAGGGGGCTATGCCCACCACGGCTCAGGTCACCGTCAACGAGGCTTCCGCGATGATGGAGCGGTTTTTGCAGCAGGGGAAAGATGTTTTGTATTTTGCCTTTTCCTCTGGCCTTTCCAGCACTTACGAAAGCGGTATGGTGGCAGCCCGCGATTTGAGTGAAAAGTATCCCGAACGCAAAATCCGAGTGGTAGATTCCCTCTGCGCTTCTTTGGGCCAGGGGTTGATGCTTCACAAACTGGTGAAGATGCGGGACGCGGGCAAATCCATGGATGAACTGGCGGACTGGGCGGAAGCCAACAAGCTCCATCTGGCCCATATTGTGACGGTAGAGGACTTAATGCATCTGCATCGGGGCGGCAGAATCTCCAAGGCATCCGCCGTTATGGGCGGCATGTTGGGCATTAAGCCGATGATTCACATGAACAACGAAGGAAAGCTCATTACCATCGGCAAAGTGCGGGGACGCAAAGCATCCCTGGAAGCCATTGTGGACATTATGGCAAAGGCGGTGGGCAACACCCCCAACGACGAGTTCTTTGTCTGTCACAGCGATTGCTACGAAGAAGCGGAATATGTGGCAAAACTCGCCAGCAAACGCTTTGGCATCAACGATTACCGCATCCACTACATTGGACCGGTGATTGGCTCCCACACCGGACCCGGCACCATCGCTCTCTTTATGATGGCAGAGCACCGATAAGCTTCCGCCGAAAGGAAAAAACATGAGCATACAGCTTACCCTCTGCGCGCCCTGCCTCTTTGGGCTGGAAAGCGTACTGTCCTATGAAGTAAAAAAGATCGGCGGACAAAATGTTGTGGTCAGCGATGGAAAAGTCACCTTTACCGGTGACTTTTCTCTCCTCGCCCGTGCCAACATCTCTTTGCGCTGCGCCGAACGGGTTTGTTTGGTGCTGGGCAGTTTTTACGCTACCTCCTTCACCGAGCTGTTTGATCAGGTGGAGCAACTCCCCTTTGAAGATTTTATCGGGAAAAAGGATGCGTTCCCCGTGACGGGCTGGTCGTTAAACAGCCAGCTTCACAGCGTTCCCGACTGCCAGAGCATCATTAAGCGGGCGGTGGTCCGCCGCTTTGAGCGGGTCTACAACCAAACCTGGTTTGAGGAAAGCGGTCCGGTTCATCAGATACGCTTTACCATCCACAAGGACCTGGTCACCATTATGCTGGACACCTCCGGTATCGGACTGCACAAACGGGGTTATCGGAAAGGCACCGGCAACGCAGCTCCCCTCAAGGAGACTCTGGCCGCCGGTATCGCCGATTTGGCGCGGGTCAAGTCGGATACCATGGTGGTGGACCCCATGTGCGGCTCCGGCACTTTGCTGATTGAATCGGCCCTCAAAGCCTACAACATTCCACCGGGGGTTCGCCGTTCCTTTGCCGCGGAGCAGTGGGGAGCCGTTCCTTCTGCTGTCTGGAAAGAGCAGCGGGAGGCGGCGTTGGCCCAAATCAACCGCGAAAGCACCTTTAAAGGCCTCGGCTTCGACATCGACCCCGAAGCTGTCGCGCTGACTCGGGAAAACGCCGTCAAAGCGGGCGTGGGCCGAAAAATCGAAGCCGTAGAGCAAGACATCGGCCGATTTTCACTGCCCCCCACCGACCAAAAAATTGTGGTGCTCTGCAATCCTCCTTACGGGGAGCGCCTGTTGGAGGTAAAACAGGCGGAGGAGCTATACCGAAAGATGGGAAAGGTGTTTGCCAGTCGTCCCGATTGCTCCTACTATGTCATCACCCCTCACCAGGATTTTGAAAAGCTGTTTGGCCGCAAGGCGGATAAGAGGCGAAAACTTTACAACGGCATGATTAAGTGCCAGCTCTATATGTATTTTGGCGGTTAATCCTTGCGGTGTAAAGGAGGGTGCCAAGATGATGCGATCGGCGGGAGTGCTGTTGCACGTGACTTCATTGCCGGGCCCCGGCCCCATTGGAAATATGGGACCTGCAGCCCGGCAATTTTTAGATTTTCTCGCGGAGGCGGGGCAGAAACTCTGGCAGGTGTTGCCCCTAACGCCTCCTGCCAGCGGAAACTCCCCCTATTCGGCGTACAGCGTGTTTGCAGGCAATCCGCTGCTGATTAGCCCCGAAGATTTGGAAGAGGAAGGGCTGCTGCCTCCGGGCAGTTGCGCCGCCCTGTATGCCAATGGGCCCTTTCCAGACCAAGAAGTGGATTTTGAAAGAGCGGAAAACCTGCTCCTTCCTCTGCTGCGGGAGTCTTTTGCCTTTAGTCGGGAAAAACTGAGGGAGGAGCTTGCAACTTTTCGCCGGGAGCAAAGCTTCTGGCTGGAGGATTACGCTCTCTTTATGGCTCTGCGCCAGGAGCAGGGAGGATGCGGTTTTCGAAATTGGCCCCGCCCGCTTTTATTCCGTGAGAAACAGGCGATGGAGAAAGCCGCTCACCGGCTGGCGGAGGAAGTGGACTTTTATATCTTTGTCCAATATTTGTTTTTCCGCCAGTGGACGGCTTTGCGACATTACGCCAACCAGCGGGGCATCCGGATATTCGGGGATGTGCCCATCTATGTGGATGGGGAAAGCGCCGACGTATGGGCCAATCCCTGGGTGTTTCAGCTGGACGAAGATTTACAGCCGGTAGAAGTGGCTGGGGTTCCGCCGGATGCCTTTTCTGAAGATGGGCAACTGTGGGGCAACCCCCTTTACCGGTGGGATGCTTTAAAGGCTGACGGTTACAGCTGGTGGATTCGGCGCCTGACCATAGCCTCCCAACTGTATGATTGGGTGCGGATTGACCACTTTCGAGGCCTGGAAAGCTGCTGGGCGGTTCCCAGGGGTGCGCCGACGGCCCGCATTGGAAGCTGGAAAAAGGGCCCCGGCATGGATTTCCTCCGCGAGGTAAAAAAGGCGCTGCCTCATTGTCATTTTGTGGCGGAGGATTTGGGGCTCATCGGAGACGAGGTGCGGGCTCTTCTGGCGGAAAGCGGGTTTCCGGGGCTGGCCGTCCTTCAGTTTGCCTTTGAGCCCTGGGGCAACTCCCCCTATCTGCCCCACAATATGCACCGTAATTTAGTGGCTTACATCGGTACCCACGACAACGACACCGCTCTCGGCTGGCTGACGTCCGCGCCTCCGGAACAGGCAAACTATGCCCGGGAATACATGAATCTGACCCCGCAGGAGGGGGAAGTCTGGGGGATGCTGCGAACCCTGTACGCCAGTGTGGCGGACACCGTTGTGGCCATGGCGCAGGATTTGCTGGAACTGGGCAGTCAGGCCAGAATGAACGTTCCCGCCCGAGCGGAAGGGAATTGGAAATGGCGGGTTGCTTCCGGAGCTTTCATCCAGGACCTTGCCCAACGCCTTTTAAAGTTGACAAAGCTTTACGGGAGATAGGTTTTCTCAACAATCATAGGTTATAAAAAGCAGTAGACGTAAAAAGAATCCCGTCGAAGAGGACGGGATTCTTGCGTTTCTTACAAGCGGGATTCGCAGGCCTTTTGAACCGGGTGCTCTGCAAAACCCACCGGCAGTTCAAAGGAAAAGGTGGTTTCTGCGCCAGGGACCGATGTGGCTGAAATTGCAATGTTGTGGCGGTCGGCAATACGTTTGGCAATGGCAAGTCCCAGGCCGGTGCCGGTCCGATTGTTTTCGCTGTCCTGCTTGTAGTACTCCTCAAAGACATGGGGCAGTTCTTGCTCGGAGATTCCCTGTCCCACATTGGTGACGGCGATTCGGCAATCATTCCTTTCCCGCAGCATGGTCACATGGATGTCCTCACCCGGGTAAGAAAACTTGATGGCGTTGTCCAGCACCGTAACCACCATCTGTCGAAGCCTTCCGAAATCTCCGTAAAAGGGGATAGGCCCTGTAAAGTTTTTATGTAGCCGGATGGAGTGGCCTGCATGTTCCGCAATATGCCTGCAGCTTCTCACTGCGTCCTCCACCACCGCAGCAAAGTCGATGTTCCGCTTTGCAATGGAATAATCGGGGCTTTGCAGGCGGGAAAGCTCCAATAAATCGTTAACCAACCGCTCCAGGTGAATGCTCTCCGCAAGCATCTCTCGATAATAAGAGTTAACCTGCTCCTCCTGTGTGATGATGCCGTCGCAGAGCGCCTCTAGAGAGCTGCGGATGACGGCCACCGGCGTGCGCAGTTCGTGGGAGATATTGGAAATGTAATTCTTGCGAAGCTGTTCCAGCTCCGCGCGGGCTTTGGAGGCTTGTTCCAACCGATAGGCCAGAACATCCACGTTGTTGGCTAGCATTCCCACTTCGTCCCGCTTTTGAATACCGGTCCGGACGGTGTAGTTGCCCTCGGTCATCTGGCTGGTGACGACCGCCATCTTTTTGAGGGGGTCGACAATTGCCTGCGAAAAGAACAAGGCAAGGAGGCTGGATACAGGAAGAGCCAACAGCAGGCTTCCCAACAGCACATACCAGGCGTCGATAATGTTTTCGTGCATGGCTTTGGAACGGGCGTGGACCACCACCACCGCGACGGTGGTGCCGTCCGGAACACGGATAGGGGAAGCAATCACAAAGTTTTTATTAAAACGGGAATTGCCCCAGCGTTCGCTGACGGCCGTTTCCCCCGACATGGCAACGTTAATCGCTCCACGAACTTCAGTGGGAATCGAAGAATAGGAGATGTTATATTTTCCAAACTCCACGTGGATGGTTTGGGTTTCGCTATCCACAATCCATAAGTTGCTTAAGGCTATGTCGTCTAAAAAGTCCAGATAGAGGCCTAATCCCAGGTCGGCCTCTTTCATCTGTAAATGAAAGTTCTCTTTGTTTAAGTCCTGCTTTTTCTCAAAAAACACCGATAATTTACTGGCGATGGCTTCAGTTTTCCGAATAAAATCCGACCGGTAGTTGTCTATGGTGTTTTTGGCGTAAATTAGCACAAATAAGCTTCCGACAATGGTGCCAAACAGCATGATGGTCAGGAAAAAGCTTAAAAAAATGCGGAAGACCAGTTTATTTCTCATCTTTAGCCTCGAATTTGTATCCGTAGCCCCATACTGTTTTAATCTCCCAATTAGGATGGTCCATGACCGACAGTTTGGCTCGAAGTCTTTTGATGTGGGTGTCGACGGTGCGGCTATCTCCATAATAATCCGCTCCCCACACTAAGTCCAGCAGGTTATCCCTGGTAAACACCCGGTTTTTTCTGGTTGCCATTTGCCACAACAGTTCGATTTCTTTTTTAGTCAGGTTGATGGGGGTGTCGTCAATGGTCACCAAAAGCTTGTCCAAATTAATCTTAAGGTTGCTATAGGAAAAAAACTGTTTCCCTTCGTTGGTTAAATTAATACGCCTTAAAATGGCTCGGATGCGGGCCATAATCTCGCCGGGGGAGAAGGGCTTTACAATGTAATCGTCCGCTCCGATATCCAGCCCCATGATTTTGTCATAATCCTCGCCTTTGGCTGTAATCATGATGATGGGGACCATAGAAGTGCTGCGAATTTGCCTGCATACTTCAAAACCGTCGATTTTAGGCATCATTACATCCAACAGCACCAGGTCAATTTCTTCCCGCCTAAAGAGTTCCAAAGCCTCCTGTCCGTCGTAGGCTTTGAAGACACGATAACCTTCTTTTGTGCAGTATTCGGATAAGACCGATACCAGCTGTCGGTTGTCGTCGGCGATTAAAATGGAAGTCATATCAGCTCTCCTATCAAGTGGTAGATAAAAGTGTGTTCATAAAAAGTATAAAAATTGTTACATATTTCTTAAATGACATACTTTTGCCACAATTATATTTTAGCATCAAGATGTACAAAAATTGAAGAGCGCAGATGCATAAAAACAGTGCGTGTGCGCTGGTCAAATTTGTGACTGAAAGGAAGGAGCAAACAGTGAAGAAAAAGCTAGCTTTGTTACTTAGCGTCGTAATGCTGTTGTCGATGCTGACAGCCTGCGGCGGTAGCAGCAGTGGAGGGAAAACAGCCACCTCCGAGGCTGGAAGCCAGTCTTCAGCGGCAGCAGGGTCCGCCACTGAGGCACAGCCCACCGATGACAGCGGCATTCCCCCTCACAAGGAAGAGTTGATTATCGGTACTACTGCCGACATCAACAACCTGAACCTGCAAAAGCAACAGGACGCTGTCAACAACATCGTGCTGAAGCTGACCCACGAAACCCTGATTTTCTTCACCAACGAAGGAACCATCGAGCCCCGTCTGTGCACCGGCTGGGAATACCTGGACGACACCCACATCCGGTTTAAGCTCCATGACGGCATTACCTTCAGCGACGGCTCTCCTCTGACTGCCGAGGACGTCAAGTTCACCTACGACATGGGCTTGGAAAACGGTCTGAGCATGCTGAACGGTCTGGTGGAAACCAAGGTTATTGACCCGCTGACCGTGGAACTTGTCATTGAGAGTTATTCCAACGAATTCTTGATCTCCCTGTCCTCCGTGCCCCTGAGCATTCAGTCCAAAAAAGCTTATGAGAGCGGCATGGATGAGCCCTATCTGATTGGTTCCGGCCCCTACAAGCTGGATAAATGGGAACCCGACGAGTACGTCACTTTCGTGAAGAACGAAAATTACTGGGGCGACAAGAAGGGCGTTTCCGACCGCATCACCTTCCGACCCATCAAAGAGGCTTCCACCAGAGCGATTGCTCTGCAGAACGGCGAAATTGACGTCTGCATCGATCCATCCATCGACAACCTGCCCGACCTCGAGGCGGATGAGAACGTCACCGTCTTCCAGCGTCCCGGCACCCGTCTGTTCTATCTGGGATTCAACGTACAGCAGGCTCCTTGGGATAACCTGAAGCTGCGTCAAGCCGTGGCACACGCCATCGACCGTCAGGCCATTGTGGATACCGTCCTGGCCGGCAAGGGCAAGACTCAGACCACCATCCTGAACCGCGGCCTCTGGAGCTTCTACGATGAA
The DNA here is from genome assembly GCA_029550985.1 of Bacillota bacterium. Lineage (GTDB taxonomy): Bacteria > Bacillota > Clostridia > Oscillospirales > Ruminococcaceae > WRAV01. The sequence continues at coordinate 3,266 of JAKPGH010000121.1, read as the reverse complement.
ATGGAAGGCTATCCTTACGACGTTGAGAAGGCCAAGGCTCTGTTGGCAGAATCCGGCTACACTCCCAGCGGAAAGCTGCCTATCCTCATCAGCAACGAGAGCGACTACAGTCAAGTGGCTCAGATGATTCAGGCCATGCTGAAGGAAATCGGACTGGATATCGAAATCCAGGTTGTTGAGCCCGCCACTCTGAAGACCGAGTGCAACAAGGGTACTCAGGGACTCTTCCTGTGGAGATGGAATGAGGACAGCAAGGTCGACTTCGTATACCGCGACCTGTACTACACCGGTTCGCCCAGCAACTACCATCACTTCTCCGATCCTCGTGCAGACGAGCTGACCGACCTGGTACTGACCGAGAAGGATCCCGAGAAGCGCCTGCAGTATTCTCAGGAGCTGCAGACTTACCTGGTAGAGCAATGTCCTCAGGTTCCTCTGTATATCAAAGACCTTGTCATTGCCTACAACAAGAACTTGCAAGGTACTTATCTGTATGGTGGCGGAAACCATGACTGGAGATTTGCCTATGTTGCTCAATAGAATATAATCTAACGAGCAAACCATACGACCGACAAGCGAGGCAGATTAACTTGTACGCCGCCGCGACAAAACGGCGGCGTACTTATTCTATCATGGCAAATTGAATTGAACGTTGCTGCCTGTTGGGTATGCGCCCTCTGACTTTCTAACCTGATGAAGTGAGGTTTCTTTATGGGACGATATCTCTTAAAAAGGCTGCTTCTCATGATTCCGGTTGTGCTGATTACGTCTCTCGTTATCTTTGGGGCAATGAATTTGACCGGCGGAGACCCGGCCTTGGCACTGGCTCCCGATAACGCTACGGAAGCACAAGTGGAAATGATTCGAGAAGAGTTAGGCCTCAACGACCCTTTTATTGTTCGGTACCTTAAATATATGGGAGGAATGCTCAAAGGCGATTTGGGAACCTCCTATGTCACCAATAAAGATGTTTTTAAAACCTACATGCAGCGGTTGCCCAATACCTTGGAACTTGGTTGCGCCTCGGTGTTCGTGGCAGTGCTCATCGCCATTCCGCTGGGCATCTATACGGCGATCAACCAAAATACCTGGAAAGACAACGTCGGCATGGTGTTTGCCCTGTTTGGCGTATCGATGCCAAACTTCTGGTTGGGACTCATGCTGGTGCTGTTGTTCTCCCTGAAACTGCATTGGCTGCCGTCCAGTGGCCGAAACGGACTTGCGTCCCTGATTCTGCCGGCTTTGACGGTTGGAATGGGTCTGGCCGCCTTGATTACCAGAACCACCCGTTCGTCGATGCTGGACGTGTTGCGGCAGGATTACATGCGAACCGCTCGGGCGAAGGGAGCCGACGAAAGACGCGTAATTTTCCGGCACGGTTTGAAGAACGCCCTCATTCCCATTATCACCGTTATTGGCATGCAGCTGAGCAATGTGTTGACCGGTTCCGTTCTGGCCGAAACCGTGTTTGCCTGGCCTGGGGTAGGACGACTGATCTTTGACTCCATTTCCAAGCGGGATACGCCTATGGTGACCGGATGCATCATCCTTTCCTGCGTGCTGATGAGCCTTGTCAACGTGTTGGTGGACGTATTGTATGCTTTCTTTGACCCCAGAATCAAAGCGCAGTATGTAAGGCGAGAGAGGTGATAGGAATGTCAACAGTTACGAAATCAACCGTTACAACAGCAAAACCTGTTGCAAAGATGAAGAGCCGTTCGCAGGGACAGGAGGCATGGCGTCGCCTGAAGAAAAATAAAGGCGCTATGCTGGGTCTGGCATTTTTGATTTTGCTGGTGATTGTAGCCATTGCCAGCGGATATATTTTTGATTACGAAACCGACGTGATTGGAATCAACCCTGCCGAAAAGCTGCAAAAGCCTTCGGCGCAGCACTGGTTTGGCACCGATAACCTGGGACGCGATATCTTTGCCAGAGTGCTTTACGGTTCCCGTTACAGCCTCATCATCGGCGTGGGAAGCGTGTTTATCGGCCTGGTGATTGGAGTGCTCTGCGGCGCGTTGGCCGGATATTACGGCGGAATGGTCGACCAGGTTGTCATGAGAATTAACGATATGCTCTACGCGGTCCCCAATATCATGATTGCGGTGGTTATCGTATCCCTCTTTGGCACCAGCACCTTCAACCTGTTGCTTTCTTTGTGCGTCACCGTGGCAACCGCTTTTACACGAATTGCTCGTGCTTCGGTCATGACCATCCGGCAGCAGGAGTTTGTAGAGGCCGCCTATGCCATGGGGCTTCCCACCTGGAAGGTAATTTTCAAGCACATCCTTCCCAACTGTCTCTCGCCCATCATTGTGCAGGCCACCCTTTCCATCGGCACCACCATCATCAATGCTTCTTCCCTGAGCTTTTTGGGTATCGGTATTCCCAGCCCCGCTCCGGAATGGGGAGCCATGCTTTCGGAAGGCAGAAACTTTATTCGGAATTCAGGCTACATCTGCGTCATCCCGGGACTTGCCATTATGTTTACGGTACTTGCCTTGAATCTTTTGGGTGACGGTGTGCGGGATGCACTCGATCCTAAACTGAAGAAATAGGTGAGCAGAATGAGCGATTTAATTCTAGATATTCAAGATTTGGTTGTAAACTATGAAACGGACGACGGCATCGTCCACGCGGTGAACGGCCTGAATCTTCAATTGGAGAAAAAGAAAACCTTAGGCCTGGTGGGGGAAACCGGAGCCGGGAAGACCACCACCGCTTTGTCCATTCTCAACCTGGTTCCCAACCCTCCGGGAGTGATTCGGAACGGCCGCATCATTTTGGACGGCGAGGACGTTTTGCAAAAATCCCCCAAAGAGTTGCAGAAAATGCGGGGCAACGACGTGGCCATGATTTTCCAGGACCCCATGACCGCCCTCAACCCCGTCATGACCGTCGGCGAGCAGATTGCCGAAAGTATCCTGCTACATGAAAATGTGACCCAGGCGGAGGCCTTCGAGCGGGCAAAAGAAATGCTCCGGCAGGTTGGAATCCCCGACTCCCGCGCCTACGACTATCCTCACCAGTTTTCGGGCGGCATGAGACAAAGGGTGGTTATTGCCATCGCTCTGGCCTGCAACCCCAAGCTGCTGATTGCCGACGAGCCCACCACCGCTTTGGACGTCACCATTCAGGCGCAGGTTCTGGAACTGATGAAAGAACTGATCCGCAAATACGAAATGGCTGTGCTGCTCATCACCCACGACCTGGGCGTTGTGGCGGAGGTGTGCGACGAGGTGGCGGTGATTTATGCCGGCAAA
>JAKPGH010000119.1 GCA_029550985.1 Bacillota bacterium | reverse complement strand
AAGGGCTCAAAGCCGGGCAGGGCGTCCTGGATGATGCGCACGGGGTCCTCGTCCCGCGGGTTGTCGGAGGTGAGGATGCAGAAATCGGCAAGCCTTGCCACTACGCTCGCCATTTTGGGCCGCTTGGTCCGGTCCCGGTTTCCGGCGCAGCCAAAGAGGCATACCACCCGTCCGGGCGCAAATTCCCGAACGGTTTCCAAAATCTTTTGCAACCCGTCGGGGGAGTGGGCGTAGTCCCGAATGACGGTGTAAGGGGTGTTGGTGGGCAAAATTTCAATCCGCCCCACCACTCCGGGAAAATCCTCCAGCGCCTTGACGGCCTCTTCCAGCGGCACTCCCACCGCGTCGCAGGAAGCCAGCGCCGCAAGGGCGTTGGAGACGGAAAAATAACCGGGGGTGGTCATTTTCACCCGGTACAGGCGGTCCCGAGCCATCAGGGCAAAGCGGCTGTCCTTCAGGGCAAAGTTGATGCTGTGGGCGGTGAAGTCCGCCTCCACGTTCTGGTAGGAATAGCTGACGGTTTCGCAGGGCACCTCGGCCAGCAGGCGGCGGCCGTATTCGTCATCCATGTTGATGACGCCCACGTCGCACATGGAAAAGAGCTTCTTCTTGGCCTGGTAGTACTGCTCCATGGTCCCGTGGTAATCCAGATGGTCCTGGGTCAGGTTGGTGAATGCCGCGGTGGCGAAGTGGCATCCCGCCACCCGCTGCTGGTCCAGGGCGTGGGAGCTGACCTCCATCACCACGTGGGTGCACCCTGCCTCCACCATTTTGGCGAAGATGGCGTAAAGCTGAATGGGGTCGGGGGTGGTGTAGCGGGCGGGCAGAGTGACGTCGTCAATTTCGTTGTGGATGGTGCCGATCAGTCCAACCCGATGCCCTGCTTTTTCCAGTATATGCTTGATGAGATAAGTGATGGTGGTTTTGCCGTTGGTTCCGGTCACCGCCATTAAGGTGAGTTTGTCGGCCGGGCACCCGAAGAAGTTGTTGCAGCAGACGCCCAAGGCTTCCCGGGTGTCGGGCACCAGAATTTGGCGGGAAAGCCCCAGGTCCTTCCGGCAGACCACCGCGGCGGCGCCCCGCTCCAGGGCGGCGGCGGCAAAGTCGTGGCCGTCGGAACGGGTCCCCTCAATGCAGAAGAAGAGGCAGTCCTCTTCCGCCTGGCGGGAATCGCAGGTGAGAGATGTAATTTCAACATCGGGGATACCGCTTTGCACATCCAGGCCGTTCAATACTTCATACAGAGTCATGCGGCAAGCCCCCTTAACAAATAACAGTCAGCGGATGCAAGCAATGGGAACATTCCTAAGCACACCTATTATGTTACCCCTTTCCACCGGGGCAGATACAGAGGAACCTTATTGAGGTTCCTCTGTTTCCAACGATTCAGTCGGTTCAGAAGATTGGCTGTTTTCCAACGGCAGCGGATAGGTGGCGGCCGCGGCTTCCGACCGAGAAACTTCCTCCTTCTGGGCGGAGGCGGTGGTATCCTCCCGCCGCTCTTCCAGGGTGAGGATGACAATGTCGCCGGTGGAAGCCTTCGTACCAGGCAAAGGCCACTGCTCCCGCACCACCGTGGGCACCCCGTTGCGGGTGACTCCCCGCAGCTGAATGTTCAGCCCCAAGTCCACCAGCACGGTGTTGGCCTCGGCGGCGGACAATCCCACCACATTGGGAACCTCGATATTTTCGTCCAGCACATCCTCCTCCGTATACAGGTAGACGGTGGAGCCTTTCGGCATGGTCTGCCCCGGCAGAGGAATCTGCCGCAGAACGTCGGAGCCGTTGCCAATCAGTCGGGCGGAAAGCCCTTTGGTTCTCAGCTCGGCTTGGGCGTCGTGAGGTTTCATGCCCACCAGGTCGGGAACGGTGATTTCCTTTTCCGCAAGCTCTTCGGTGGTAAATTGCGGTTGAAATCCCAGGTAGGGAAGCACTTCGTTGAGAACCGCGCCCACCACCGGGGCGGCAATGACGGAACCGTAGGCGTTTTCCAGGTCCGGCTCATCCAGCATGATGAGGCAGGCAATTTCCGGGTCTTCCATGGGGGCGAATCCCACAAAGGAAAGGATATGCCCCGACTGGCCCTGGTCCAGCTTTTGGGAGGTTCCCGTTTTGCCGCCGATGCGGTAGCCGGGAATGGCGGCGTACCGCCCAGTGCCTCCGTTGACCACCGCTTCCACCAGGATGCGCATGGTTTCGCTGGCCTGATTGGAGATGACCTGCCGCTTGACGGTGGGCTGGGTGGTTTCCAGCACGTTGCCCTGCGGGTCCAGAATCTGTTTGACGATGTAAGGCTTCATCAGGTATCCGCCGTTGACGGCCGCCGAGGTGGCGGTAATCAACTGGATGGGGGTTACCTTCATGGACTGTCCGAAGGAGGTGGAGGCAAGTTCCACCCGTCCCTCTTTGCTGAGGGTTTCCAGGCTGTGGCCGATGCCGTCGGCTTCGCCGGGCAGGTCGATGCCGGTTTTTTCCCGCAAGCCGAAGTTTTCGATGTAGTTGTACATCTGGCGGGCCCCCACCCGCTGGCCAATCATGATGAAGGCGGGGTTGCAGGAATTCTGCATGGCCTCCACAAAGGTCTGGGTGCCGTGACCCCGGCGCTGCCAGCAGTGGAACTCGGTGTCCGCCACCCGGAAGGCGTAATTGCAGGTAAAGTGGTCGTTTAAAGACACCACATTGGTGTCCACCGCGGCGGAGGCGGTGATGATTTTAAACACCGAACCCGGCTCGTAGGGGTCGGAAATGGCTTTGTTGCGCCACTGTTGATACTGCAGCTTCTGCCGCAGGGTTTTGAACTCCTCGCTGCCCTCCGGCACAGCGTCCAACTGAGCCTGGGCTTTGGGGTCGGCTAAGGTAAAGGGGTCGTTGGGGTCAAAATCCGGTTTGGTGGACATGGCCAGCACTTCCCCGGTTTTGACGTTGAGCACAATGCCAGCCGCCCTTTGGCGGACTCCGTGCTCGATGACCGCCGTTTCCAGATTTCGCTCCAGATAGTGCTGGATGGTTTCGTCAATGGTCAGGACAATGGAGTTGCCGTCTTTGGCTTCGTAGAGCTGGGAATACTTGAAGGGCATGTCGGCGCCCTTGGCGTTTTTGGTGGAAACCACCATGCCTGCCGTTCCCGAAAGGGTTTTGTTGTAGTAAGCTTCCAGGCCGTAGGCACCCTCGCCGTCGTAGTTGGTAAAGCCCAAAACGGTGGAGGCCAAAGAGCCATAGCGGTAAAAGCGCTTGGTGTCCTGCTCCAAAAACACGCCGGAAATGCCGTTGTCGGTGACGTATTCCAACACTTTGTCGGCAACCGAACGGTCCACCCGGCGCTTGATAACCCAGTAGTAATGCTGTTTTTTCGCGGCGGCATCCAGAATGCTCTGCTTGTCGATTTGCAGTATTTCCGCCAAATTGGTGGATACGGTGTCCAGGGTTTCTTCCTTAAGCTCGGCGGGGGAGATGCAGATGTTCCAAACGGTGGCGCTTTCGGCTAGGGGATTGCCGTTGCGGTCGTAAATGACGCCCCGCTTTGCCCCCAAAGTGTTGGCCCGCGTCTGCTGGCTGAGAGCCTTTTGCTGCAGCTCCTCCCCGTGGACAATTTGGAGGGAAAACAATTGAACAAAGATGACTCCAAATCCAAACACCAAAAAGCAGAGGAGGATAATCCGCATTCGGTTTTTCATTTTGCTGGAGGAAGTCTTTTTCATGCGGTTCCTGCCCCCTTTGTGGAAAACTCATCCGGCAAATCTAACATTTAAACACAGGAATCTAAAAACTTGTGGAAAACTATGTGGAAAAAGTGGAAAACTCAAGCTATCATCACATTCCGGAAAAAACAAAAGGAAGAGCTAAGATGCCGAACGTCTTAACTCTCACCCGAAGCGGCCGCGCTTGCCGCGACCGGGCGTATGAAGTTGTGCGGCAGCCTGCATACTACAGATTATTTCACTTCCCGCCAAAATATTCCTTGGCGCTTCCAAGCAGGGAGCCGATGACTGCAAAAACGTTGTCGTCCGCCTTCTGAGGTTTTTGATTATCCGGCAACGTAATTTGGTCCTCTTCGTAAAGGTAAACATAGGAGGTTTGGTACTGGTCCAGTTTGCTCATACCCATCTCTTCGGCCTGTTCCGCCACCGCCCGCAGGGAGACGGTGGATTCCAGAAGGCTTGCGTAGCGCAAACTGTCGCTTTCCAAAATCTCGATTTCCTCTTTGAGCTTGCTGATTTGCCCGGTAATTTCATTGAGGCAAACCTGGCAGTAAACAATCAAAGTGACCAGAGCTACCACCACCACAAAGGTGCAGACCACCTTGGGGGAAAAGGCTCCCGCAAAGGCCCTGGGCTGAGAACGTACCATCTTAAGCTGGGGCTTTTGCTGTCTGGGCTGTTCTTTGGAGGGCGAGCTTTCAAACAGGGAATAATCGTATGCAAGACCGGCCATGACGGATGCTCCTCTACAGCTTCTCGATTGTACGCAGCTTAGCACTTTTGCTGCGGGGGTTTCTTGCCAACTCTTCCTTGCCGGGCAACACCGGCTTTTTGGTCACCAGCCTGCCTCTGGGGGTGCGGCCGCAGACGCAGACCGGGAAATCGGGGGGACAGGTGCAGCCTTTGGTAAAGGAGGCAAAAGCCTGTTTGACCATTCGGTCTTCCAGGGAATGAAAGGTGATGACGGCAAACCGGCCCCCGGGGTTCAGTATGTCAAAAATGCCGTTTAAGGCTTTTTCCAGGCTGTCCAACTCGCCGTTGACGGCGATCCGCACCGCCTGAAACACC
>JAKPGH010000072.1 GCA_029550985.1 Bacillota bacterium | reverse complement strand
TGTACTCGCCGTGCATGGGCAGGAAGAATTTGGGCCGGGTCAGAGCCAGCATCATCTTCTGCTCGTCCTGGCAGGCGTGGCCGGAGACGTGAATGTCGAACATCTTCTCATAAACCACCTGGGCTCCCAGCTTGAGCAGCTCGTTGATCACTCGGGTGACCAGCTTTTCGTTGCCGGGAATGGGGGTGGCGGAGATGATGATGCAATCTCTTTCTCCCACCGAAACCTTTCGGTGGTCTCCCATGGCCATGCGGGTCAGGGCGCTCATCGGCTCTCCCTGGCTGCCGGTGGTGATAATCACCATCTGCTCGGGCGGATACTTGTTGGCGGCGTTGATATCCACCAAAATGCCGGAGGGAATGTCCAGGTAGCCGATTTCCAGCGCCTTGTTAATGACGTTTTCCATGCTGCGGCCCTGGATTGCCACCTTGCGCTTGTACCGGACAGCGGCGTCTACAATCTGCTGCACCCGGTGGACGTTGGAGGAGAAGGTGGCGACAATGATGCGCTTATCCATGGCGGAGGCAAAGAGCTTGTCAAAACTGAACCCCACCGTCCGCTCGCTTTGGGCAAAGCCCGGGCGCTCCGAGTTGGTGGAATCGGACAGCAGAGCCAAAACACCCTTGCTGCCCAGCTCTCCAAACCGGGCAAGGTCGATGATGTCCCCTCGAATGGGGGTAAAGTCCACCTTAAAGTCCCCGGTGTGGATAATTACTCCCGCCGGCGTGTGGAAGGCCAGCGCACAGGAATCGGGAATGGAGTGGTTGACATTGATGAACTCGATGCTGTTCCAGCCCGTCCGCACCATGTCTCCCGGCTTTACCACATTGAGCTGGACTTTGCCCAGCAGGTTGTGCTCCTTGAGCTTTCCTTCGATAAGGGCGATGGTCAGCTTGGTGGCGTAAACGGGAAACTTCACCTGCTTGAGCAGGTAAGGCAGACTGCCGATATGGTCCTCGTGTCCATGGGTGATAAAAATGCCTTTGATTTTGTCCTTTTGTTCCAGGATGTAGGTAAAGTCGGGGATGACCAGATCGACGCCGGGCATGCTCTCGTCGGGGAAGGTTATTCCACAATCCACTACAAAGCTTTCCCCCGCCGATTCAATGACGGTGATGTTTTTGCCGACTTCTCCCAATCCTCCCAGGGGGATAATCCGCACGCTGTGTTTCCCGTTCTTTTGGCTGCCGGATTTGGAAGATGCTTCCGCGACGGCAGCGGCTTTTCTTCTTCGGTTGGAACTTCTCTTAGAGGATGATTGCGATTTGGTCGCAGTCTGGGCGTTTTCCTTCTTCTGAGCCTCCGACTGCTGGTGGTTGGTCTGCTTTTTCGCCTGCTCCTGCTGGCTTTGTTCCGCAGCGGTTTGGGCAGACTGGGTTTGGGCGCTTTTTCTGGGTCTTCCCCGCCTTTTGGGGGTTGTATCGGCCTGTGCCTTTTTAACCGCCCCTTCCCCATTGACAGCAGACCGGTTTTTGTTTTGGTGTCCTATTTCCTTAGAGGACTCCGGCTGCTTTTTATTCTCTTGATTTGGCACGTATATAACCTCGTTTCCGGATGATCTTGCATCCTAAAATTCAAATATAATCACCTCACCGCGTTTATTCAGGCAAAATGCTCTTTTAACGTAACGGCAGGCACAATTAGGGAAGCCAAATCAGCCGCCGAACACGGCCTTTTTCGGCCGACGGCTTATCTTTTTCCCCGATTTGGCAAAACCCTATGTATAGGACGACAGCACTTTCCTGCCGCCCCTTAAGCAAGAAAACAACGCCCTACGCCAAACATACAGTTCCGGCGCGAGCTTTTTCCCGCAATCATGCAATTGTAATCCGTCCATGCCCCAGCGCGCAAAGTCGCAAGTTCTTTGCCGGCAGGCTGCCCAGCGTTTTCTTCCACACCGCCCGGAGAAAACAGGCCACCTACCCCGACGCCATGGCATCGTGTCCGCAACCGATGGCCAAACGCCATCATTACAGCTGCATTATTATACTGATTGTATATCACCCTTGATGGTTTGTCAAGTCAGTGCCGGGGGCCCTGGTCCAACCCCTCCTGTTTCATGGTGCGGCGAAGAAGCTCCTCCATGCTGTCGCAAAGTTCCTGAGCCGTTTCGCTGCTGGCCGCCTCCGCCAGAATCCGCACCCCGTCTCCCCGTTTTAAGGGCTTAATCAGCACCACGCCCCGCCGGTCCTCCAACAGCACCCCCTCGGCGATGGCTCCGGGCTGATGGCGGCTTACCTTGCGCAGCAAGGCCGCAGAGCCTCCCG
>JAKPGH010000062.1 GCA_029550985.1 Bacillota bacterium | reverse complement strand
TTACCTCATTCTCAACCACTGCGAGCCGGACCATACCGGCTGCATCAACCGCCTGCTGGATCAGTTCCCCAATCTGACGGTGGTGGTCAGCCAGGCGGGCGCCATCTACATCAAGCAAATTGCCAACCGGCCGCTGAACCTGCTGGTGGTGAAAGACGGCCACACCTTGGAACTGGGCGGGAAAACCCTGCGCTTTATCAACGCGCCTTTCCTGCATTGGCCCGATTCCATGTTTACCTGGCTGGAAGAGGACAAGATTTTGTTTTCCTGCGACTTTTTGGGATGCCATTTCTGCGAACCCCAGGTTTTTGACGTCTGCACGGTTTATGACGACCAATATTGGGACGCATTGAAATATTACTACGACTGCATTTTTGGACCTTTCCAGCCCTACGTGCGTCAGGGATTGGACAAGATCCAGGATTTGGATATCGCCTTTGACTGCAACAGCCACGGCCCCATCCTCACCAAGAACGGCAAACTGCAAAAAGTATTGGAACTGTACCGTCAGTGGTCGGCCGAAGCAGTCCGCCAGCAAAAGCATATCCCCATCTTTTACGTGACCGCCTATGGCAATACCCGCAAAATTGCCAATGCGATTGCCAAAGGCATTACCGAAACCATCCCTGATGCTCAGGTGGAATGCTACGACATCATCGAGCACGATATGAACATGCTGACTACTCTGCTCAACGAAAGCGACGCCTTCCTGGTCGGTTCTCCCACCATCAACCGGGATGCGGTGGCTCCAGTCTGGCAGTTGCTGGCCGGTATCGAGGCGGTCAATATCCAAAAGCGACCGGTGGCAGTCTTTGGCTCATACGGCTGGAGCGGGGAAGGTGTTCCGAATCTGGCGCAGCGCCTGACCGCTCTCAAGTGCAAAGTTTGGGACGAACAGTTCCGGGTCAATTTTGTTCCGTCGGAGCAGGATTTGGAAAACGCCGTGGCCTTTGGCAAGGCCTTTGCCGAGTCTTTAAGCAAATAAGGCAATATATTATGAACAGCAGGCTATGCCGTTGTGGCAACAGCCTGCTGTTTTGCTTGTAGGGCTTATGCGATAGGCTGCCGTCACTGGACGGCAGATGTTATGGGAGTTGCAATGTCCAGTTGTAACATATCCAACAGGTTGGAAACGGGGTAATCCGCTTCCTCCTTTTCGGTATGGTAGTAGGCGTCGGAAATTTGGGTCAGGTGGGACTGAATTCTCACGCTGGCACCATAGCCGGCGGCCCGCGCCCCTCGTACATCCCGGGAAATCGTATCCCCCACATAAACGCACTCCTGAGGCGCGCAGCCTAAATCGGCGGCGGCGGCGAGGAACATATCCGCATGTGGCTTGCGAAATCCGGAGATACTGGAAAGATAGATGGTGTCGAAATAGTGGTGCAACCCGTACTCATGGAGGATTTCAATGACCTGCGTGTAGCTGCTGGTATTGGAGATGACCCCCAACCGAAATCCTCTCTCTTTCAGCGTCTGCAACACTCTTTCGGATTCCGGGCGCAGAGCGCGCCGATAGTAATGGCGTTCCCATAAATTGGCCACCTTGTCGGCAATGGTGCGCAGCCGCTCCTGGTTGACCTCGAAACCTTTCAGGTACCATTGAGACCAGATGGAATAGGGGTCCAGTTCCCGCAGCGACTTCGTCATGCCCCAGTGCCGGTACTCTCGGTTTTGCTGCTCCACATGCAGGGTAAAGGCCTCAGGCTCCATGTCGATGTGTATTCCCTGAACGGCAAGGTATTGGAGAATCACTTCTCCACAGGATTTGTTCATCTCCGGCGTATGGATGACGTCTTCCAACGTTCCGCCCATATCAAATACAAACGCTTTTATCATGGCACAACTCCTAACATTCCACCATGACGGTTACTACGTCGTGGTCGGATAATTCTTTCTCTTCAAATTCTGCCACATGGGCCGGCGGGTTTTCCAAATCCTTCATCCGAAGGATGGTTTCCACCCGCCGGGGCTGGGAACATTTTAGGCCCCGTTGGAAAAACCAGTCCAGATTCAGCTTTACGATGGCGCCGCTGGGCATGGGCTTGCGCCGGGTAGCCTTGTTCATCAGGTTGCAGTCGCGGTAGGAAAATCCCCGCCGGGCGGCAAAATCCATCAAAGGCTCCAGACTGGGGATATCCCCCAAACGGCGAAGCTGCTCCTGCGGATTTTCTTCCAATTCTTCCATACTTCCTGGGGTGTTGCCCGAAACGGTGTTGGTGTTCATATCGCCGCCGATGAGGACGGGAAGGTCTCCAAAATACCGCTCCACCTCATCCAGCAGAAAGGTCATCTGGCGCAGCCGTTCCTGGGGCGTCGCCCGGTTTTCCAAATGGACGCTGACCAAGCCAATTCGTTTGCCGTCAGCTACTTCCGCTTCGGCAAAAATGGCGTTGCGCATCCCTAAACGGGGGTCGCCTGGCATATAGAACCAGTCAAACAGAATGGGCAAAGGCACCACCTTGCAGCGGTGGAGAGGGAATTTGGAAAAAATGGCGTTGCCGTGAAGGCCTTGGGCGTTGCCGTTTTGCCATGCTTTGCGGGTAATGAACTCGATTCCGAAAACGTAGTTCATGCCCAACGCCTGGGCAATTTCCCGAGGGGTGTCCCGATTTCCGGAACGGGCCATGCCGATATCCAGCTCGTTGGCTAAGATCACGTCCAAATCTCGAAGCTGAGGATGGCATTGCAGAAAGGGAATGATGTATTGCACCCGCGTGCACTGCTCCATGTTAAAAACGGCCGCCCGAAAGGGAAGAGAGCCTCCTTCGCTCGCACTGTTTTCTACCTGCGGCTCAAAATATTGGGGAAGGTGGGTGCGCAGTGCATCTAAATGAGTTCTCTCTCCAATCAGGGCGGCAGCGGCCTCAATTTGAGTTCGGTCGAATGAAATCATACGGGCCTCCTTTTCTGGGTCATGAGGAAAGTACTCCGACAAAGCAAGTATAAATTTCTCAAACGTTTGCGTAATTTATTTTTATTGTATACAGGATTTGCTGTTTTGTCAATCATTTAAAGCAAATATTGTATGAGACGAGCTGCGGAAAGCCATTCTACAAGAATTTGCCGCAGGAATTGACAAAGAAATGCTTCCTGTAGTAACATATACCTATTAAGCTGAAAACGTTTGCGATTATCTGGCCTAAAACGGAGTAGAGAAATCATGAAGCGAGTTACCATCAAGGATGTTGCCAGGGTGGCAGGAGTTTCGTACGCCACCGTCTCCCGTGCCCTTTCCGGCAGCCCGGAAATAGGGGAGGAGACGAGGCAGCGCATCATCCAAATCAGTAAAGAGATGGGATATACCCCCAATTCCATTGCCCGTTCGTTGGTGATACAATCCACCAAAATTTTTGGTTTGATTGTGGGAAGAATCAACAACCCCTTTATGTCGGAAATTGCGTATTACGTGGAAAAGCATGCGCGGGACCAGGGCTACAACCTGATGCTCTGCAATTCCGGCAGCGATTTAGACCACGAGGAGGAAACCTACCGCCTGCTGGTAGGGCGACAGGTGGACGGCATTATCATCATTCCCGCCGGGGCGGACAGCTACGAGCGGCTCAAGCCCCATCTGGGCGCCACTCCCACCGTGTTCATGAGCGAAAACTTAAAAGACCTGCGGGAAAGCTATGTGACTGTGGACAACTACAAAGGCACCATGCTGGGGGTGGATTACCTTTACTCGTTGGGGCATCGCAACATCCTGTATTTTGGCCGGCGGCTTGGAAGCTTAACCCATCAGCTTCGGGCGGAAGGGTACGAGGATGCCTGCAAGCGATACGGCCTTACCCCCGCTTTTGTGGACAGCCATTACACCCACAGCTCCATAAAGAAAGGCTACGCCCTTGCCGCAGAGCTGTTTCGGACGCGGGAGCATTTGAAATATACCGCCATTATGGCTTCCACCGACACCATGGCGCTGGGCATTATCAAAGCCGCCGACGAATTCGGGTTGCGGATTCCCCAAGACTTTTCCCTCGTCGGTTTCGACAACATCAATTTCAGCAGCCTGCCCAAAATTAACCTGACCACCATTGACCAGCCGAAAAAAGCCATGGCTGCCGCGGCGGTGGATATGTTGATTCACAAGATCAACGACCCCACCATCGGATACTCCCACCGCATTATGGAGCCTACCTTGATTGTGCGCGATTCCTGTGCCCCTTTACAAAACAATCCTTAGTTTGACCTGCGCGACAGACGGATATTGCGTCAGGTCTGTTTCTATGTTATTCTGTAACCGGTTGCGTATCGTTCGGCAAACCGAGTCCAATGCGTTTTGGTTCCCATACTGGTTTTTTCCTTTTGGTTTCAAGCCTTAGGGCTTTCTTATCAATATTTAAAGGAGAAGAACTATGGCACGGTATTCAACTTTCATTCTGGGTCAACCATCTCTGGACATCAACACCGATTATGACGGCACCACCATCCGGGCCATTGGAGGTGCTGTGGTCTACTCTGGTTACGCCGCCTCCGCGCTGGGGCACAAGACGGCTGTGCTCCCCAAAGCTGCGTCAGATATTGATGTGGATGAAGTGTTTCGGGATGCCGCCAACGTTACCGTGTTTCACCTTCCCAGCCCCACCAGTACGTCGATTTCCAACGTTTATCACACTGCCGACCGGGAGCGGCGCACCTGCAAGGCCATCAGCCGCATCGAGCCTTATAAGGTGGAGGAAATCCCCGATGTGGACGCCGCCATCTACCACATTGCCGGCCTGATGGTGGGAGATTTGGGGGAGGATATCATCGCCTATGCCGCCCAGAAGGCCATGGCGGCGGTGGATGTTCAATGCCTGTTGCGGCGGGATGAAAATGGGGAAATGGTGTTCCGGGACTGGGAGAAGAAGTTGGAGTATCTCCCCAAAATCCGTTTCCTGAAAACCGATACCGCCGAAGCGGAAATTCTGACCGGCCTCACCGACCGGGTGGCGGCAGCCAAACAGCTTCATGCCTGGGGTGCCGCCGAAGTGATGATTACCAACAGCGCCGAAGTTCTCATCTACGACGGAAAAGAAATCTATACCCAGCCCATTAAGGCAAGGAACCTGTCCGGCCGCACCGGAAGGGGAGA
Source organism: Bacillota bacterium (assembly GCA_029550985.1). Classification (GTDB taxonomy): domain Bacteria; phylum Bacillota; class Clostridia; order Oscillospirales; family Ruminococcaceae; genus WRAV01. The sequence goes on along the minus strand of JAKPGH010000062.1, from coordinate 926 downwards.
CACCTGCTTCTCCGCCTACATAGCCGAGCGTTTACACCACGATATTCCCGAAGCTCTTTTGACCGCCACGGCCCTCGTTTCCCTCAAGATGGAAACCCCCGGCCCCTTTAAGGGAACTCGGAAGGATGTGGAGCGGTATATGGAAGAACTGTACCGGTAAGATGCAACACGGCATCGTGATAAAAATTTAAGCATATTATACAACCTCGGATGGTATCACCGGGGTTGTATTTTTTATCTGATTCTCTACAGACAAACATTTCCTTTTCTTTCTGCCAAACGATGAAAAACCCGATGGAGATTTAGCCAATTTGCGCATCATTCACACAACCACTTTACACTGTTTCTGATTATGGTACAATATGTAGTAGAAATGGGGGAGCAGGGATGAAAATTCTGGGAACAGCATTAGCGCTGCTGCTGGCACTGGGGATGGCAATCGCATGCGTTGGACTATTTTACTACGGCTCTCCTTCCGGTGTCGGCACAAAACTCCTTCCCGTCAGCGCCCTGCAAACCGCCAACATCCGGCAGGTGAATCTGCTGGAATCCGAAGCCAATGCCCCGCCGTTTTACAACTTACATACCGACCAATGGGCCATCTCTCAGCAAATAATACAGGGAATTCGGGAGCAGCGGGAGGAAATTGTGGTTCCCGTGGCGTTTCCCTCCGCCACCGATGAGGAAATTTCCCAACTGCTGCTGCATCAGGTGGAGCATGCCATCGACAGTGTTCGCAGGGATGCTCCCGAAGTGTTCTGGATTTCCCTAGGTTCCTACTCCATTGGCTGGAGCGGCGAGCGCTGGACGGGGCGCGGGGCCCTGACCGTCCGCATTGGATATTGCTTTACCCCTTCCGAGGTGGCAGCCATGGAAGGGGAAATGGAGGCCGTTATTGGGAGTATTCTAGCCCTGGCACCCTCCCA
>JAKPGH010000046.1 GCA_029550985.1 Bacillota bacterium | reverse complement strand
CTCCGTGGTCCAAATGAAGGGCGACGGGAATTGGCACGTTATCGGCAATCGCTCTAGCCATTGCCGCAAAAAGAGACGTGGATGCATAGCGAAGGGTGGAAGGCGTGGTCTGAAGCATCACCGGTGCCCGCTCCGCCACCGCCGCGGCCACCACCGCCTGCATCATCTCCATATTTTCCACATTAAAGGCGCCCACAGCGTAGCCGTGCTTGCGGGCGTCCAACAAAAGTTGTCTGCTGTTGACTAAGGGCATGGAAATCCGTCCTTTCCGGCGTCGATGAAGCGATGGCCGGCGCCACTTAGCCTTCCAGATTGGCGACCAGCTCGGCCAGGGCGTCCACGGCTTCCTTTTCATCCTCCCCTTCGGCGGAGAGAATGGCCTTTTCGCCCTGAGCCAGCCCCAGGGACATCAACATAATGATGGATTTGGCGTTGTATGTTTTCTCCTCCCCAAGCCGCTTCAGCTCGATGCGGGATTGGAAGGTTCCCGCCAGCTTGACAAAGTCCGAAGCGGGTCGGGCATGGAGCCCGGATTCGTTGACAATGGTAATTTCCCTGCTATACATAGATACTGCTGCTCCCTTCTCTTGTCCGTTCCGCAAATGCGGTAAGGCGGGCTTTGATTTCCTCCGCGGTTTTTAGGTTCTGAACCTCCTGCGCCAAAGCCTTTGCCTCCACCAGGTTCAGACGCCGAATAAGCCGTTTGGCCCCCGCCACGGAGGATAGGTTCATAGACAGCTTGTGGATGCCAAGGCCCGCCAGCACGGGAATGGCCAAGGGGTCTCCCGCCAGTTCCCCGCAGACGCTGACCGGTTTTCCGGCGGCGGCAAAGGTGCGAGCAAGGTTCCCCAGCACCCGGAAAACGGCGGGGTGGTACGCCTGATAATAGGGCCGAACGGCCGGGTTCATCCGGTCCGCCGCGCAGAGGTACTGGGTCAAATCGTTGGTGCCCACGCTGATAAAGTCCACTTCCTGTACCACCATATCGGCAATCAGGGCGATGGATGGCACCTCCACCATAATGCCGATTTGGATGTCGTAGTTCCAGGGGATGCCCGCCCTATCCAGAGCGGCCCCTTCCTCCGCGATGACGGCTTTTGCCTGAAGCAAATCGTCCAAAGCGCCCACCATGGGCATCATAATCTTTAAGTTTCCGTGGACAGAGGCCCGCAGGGCGGCCCGCACCTGGGTGCGGAACAAATCCATCCGCGCAAGGGAGAGCCGCAGGCCCCGGACGCCCAGGAAAGGGTTGTTTTCCTCCGGCAGTTCCAAACCGGGCAGTTGCTTGTCTCCGCCAACATCCATGGTACGCAAAGTCACCGGTTTGGATCCAAAGGCCTGTAACACCTTCCGGTAGGCCTGATACTGCTCTTCCTCGCCGGGAAGATGGTCGCTGTTGAGGTAGAGGAATTCGGTGCGGAACAGCCCGCACCCGTCGACGTGGGCGGCGCCCGCAAGCTCTGCGTCGTTGACCGCCCCGATGTTGAGGTAAACTTTCATCCGAACCCCGTCCCGGGTTACCGGTTCGGCGTCCAGATAGGCCTTATCCTCCCGCAGATAGGCGGACACCTTCTCCCCTTTGGCCCGGAAGGCGACAATTTCCTCGTCGGAAGGCTCGGTCAGAACCTTTCCCTCCACAGCGTCCAAAATCACCGTTTGCCCGTCGGATAAGTGTTCCATCGCCCCGGCCACCCCCAAAACGGCGGGAATCTCATAGCTGCGGGCGATGATGGCGGTGTGGGAGGTGGCGCCTCCCACCTGGGTGACGATGCCCAGCACATGGGCCCGGTCCAGGGAAGCCGTGTCCGAGGGATACAGGTCGTCGGCCACCACAATCACCGGTTTGGGCAGGGCGGAAAGGTTTCGTTCGGGAACGCCGGCCAGGCATCGCAGCAGCCGCAACCGGACGTCCTGCAAATCGGAGGCGCGCTCCTGCATCCGGGCATTTTGGGATTGGCGCAATACGGCGGCGTAGGTGTCGTAAATCTGAGCGATGGCGGCGTCGGGGCTGACCAGTTGGCCGCTTATCAGGCTCCGAATTTCCTCATCCATAACCGGGTCCTGCAGAATGTCCTGATGAGCGGCTATGATTTTGGCTTTTTCTGGGTCGTTAGCCATCTTATTTTCCAAAGCGTCCAGCTCTTCCCGGGCCTTGGTCTTCGCCTGATCGTAACGGGCAAGGGCGCTGGGAACGTCCGCAGTCGAGAGAGGTTCTTCCGTCAGTCTGGGGCGGAATGGGATGTAGCGCATCACCTCGCCGATGACCACGCCCGGAGAGACGGGTTGGCCAAACAGTTCCATTGAGCTCACCTCCATAAGGGTATGCCGGGGTTATCGGGCATCCATCAAAAAGCGCTCCAGTTGTTGGGCGGTATGGACGATAGTCAGCGCCCCAGCCTGCTCCAGCTCGCCGGGGTCGGCGTACCCGCAAAAGGTAACGCCTGCGCAGGGGATTCCGCATGCCCGGGCGCCTTCTATGTCCACCGCCCGGTCCCCAATCATCAGAGCCGTGTCGGAAGGCGCGTTTAGAAGCCGCAAAGCCTCCCGAATGACGGCGGATTTTTCCTCCGGCACGCCGTTGTGGCCGCTGCCGGCAATGGCTTCAAAGCAATCGGAAAAGCCGCATAGTTCCAGGGTGGGTTGGCAATATATCCAGGGCTTGCAGGTGGCAATGGCAAGCCGAAATCCGGCGGCTTTCAGCTTTGCGGTCAGCCGGGTCATGCCGGGAGCCGGGACCGTTGCCTGGATGCCGTATTGGCGGTAGTGGGTCAGAAAATGCTCCCGCGCCTGCAATGCGGTCTGCCGAGAGCATCCGTACCGCTCCTGCAGAACCTGCTCGAGGGGGGTGCCGAGAAAATGGCGGGCTTCGCTGCGGTGGATTTCAGGGCCTCCCACCACTTCCAGGGCGTAGCGCAGGGAGTGATAGACTCCCTCCGCCGAGTCCACCAGCGTGCCGTCCATGTCAAACAGCAGCGTTTGATACATGTGGTTCTCCTTGCGTTTTGATGGTAGCGTGCAGGTAGTCGTCAATCCGGTCGCCTACATGGTCGATGAGCAAATGCTCCGCCCGCAAAGGGAGCCGACCGGAGCGAACCCGCTGATATTGCATGGGAAGATATTGGCTGAGCAGGGCAAGGGGAATGCCCTCCCGGTCCAAATTGCGCAGCAGCGTTTCCACGGCGGCGGCAACTCTGGGATGGGGAAGGTAATACCGCGCCCGGTCGGAAAAGCTGAACGCCCGGGCGTAGCATTGATCCGCCTCCTGCCCCTGATAATATTTCTTCCAGTGTCGGTCGTCCTGCCGCATGGCCCATTCCAAAGTGGCGCGAAAGCCGCTGGCGGGAAAGGGGCGGCGCTGGAGCAGTTCCGCTTCGATGCGCTCCAGGGCGAACAGCCCTTCCCGGAGGGCAAAGGTGAGGGCCGGCCCCACCTTGAGGATGGCGATGCCGTCCTCCACCATTTCCCGCAGCCGTTCCCCGGGCTGGTAGTCGGTGGAGTGGCCTTCAAAGACCAGACCGGGCCATTCCTTTAAGCAGGCGGTCAAGTCGACGGCGGCGCTGCGGTTGTACTCCATCACGCTCTCGTCGCCAAACTCCACCCCCGGCTGAACCACAAGGGCGACCACCCGCTCCCAGGCGTATCCGAGGCCCCGCTCCAAAAACGCGTGGCGGAAAGCTTCCAAAGTCGCCCGGCAGTCCTCCGGTCTGGTTACCGCCACGGCATCCTCCTGTTCCATCGCGCCGCCAGGGATGGGCACCTCGCTGCCGATGACATAAACGGGGGCAGGCGCGTCCGAATGGGTCGTTTGATGGGTGCGAAAGGCTTCTTCCGCCGCGGCGCATAGTTCCGCCCCTCTGCGGGCTATCGTTTCCACCGGAAGGCGCTGCCGGGGGTCGTCGTCCCCGAGACGCATGCTGGTGTCGATGTGGATTTTGGCAAAGCCGGCCAGCACGTAGTCCCGCACCAGGGTGCGGGCTTTTGCCATGGCTTCCGGTTCCGAAAGGTTTTTCCAGGCAAGGGGGCCCAGGTGGTCTCCCCCGCAGAGGACTCGCTCCGCGGGCATCCCCTCTTCCCCGGCCAGCCGGGTTACCAGGGCCCTGAAGTCCGCCGGCGTCATACCGGTGTAGCCGCCGTCCTGATTGACCTGGTTGGCGGTGGCCTCCACCAGCACCACCGTATCCCACTCTTTTGCCCGGCGGATGGCGGCGCGGATGACGTATTCATTGGCGCTGCAACAGGAGTAGAGCCCTTGCTGGCGGCTGCTGTTCCGCCGGCGCAGCAATTCCTGCACGGGGTTGAGGGTTACAGCTTGATCCATGGATCCAAACCCTCCGGCTTGTCGGGGTCGATTCCCCGGACGAGGGCGTGTTGGAGGCACAGCAGCTGAATGCAGTAAAGGGCAAAGATGGCTTTCAGGTCGTCGGAGCCACAGTCGGGCAGAGAAATATGTACGCCGGGAGTGTTTTCACCGGGCTGAGGCGCACAATCCAAAACCAACAGATAATTTGTTTTGGCCATTATATCGCGCAACAAAGCCTGTTGCAAGCCCCGCTCCCCGGAGGAGAGCACCGCCACCACCAGCGTGTGTCGACCAATCTGTACCATGGGGCCGTGGCGAACGTCCAGCAGATGATAGTGGTTGGAATCCCGCCGGCAAATTTCTTTAAAGGCCAGCGCCCCTTCCTCCAGCAGGCCCGCCATGCCGCCGTCCGCCAGCACCACAGCTTGGGTCCACGGCTTTGCGGCCAGTTTGGAAAGATCTACATCCTGACCGGGGCAGAATTCGGCGGCGTGGTCCTGCAAACGGCTCAGGGCCGCAAGGCCCGCTTCGTCGCCGCCGGCGATGCAGGCAAGGCCGTAGGCGGCCACATAGAGATTGGTGACGGTTCTGGTTTGGCAGACCGCTTCGTCAAAGGCCCAGGGGAGCAAAAGATTCCAGTCGGCCAAAGCTTCCACCGGCGCTCCTTCCCTGGCGCAGATGGAGAGAATCTTGCAGCCCAGCTCCTTTTTGCACCGCTCCGCCGCCCGCACCACCTCGGTGGTGGAGCCGGAGCGGGAAAGAAGCAGCAGGGTGGCGCCCCGCAACATTTTTTCATAGGCGGGGAAGTTGACCAGCAAATCCCCGGCAGGCAGCGCGAAGGCGGGAATGCCGGTGCGCTGGGAAAACTGCAGGGCCGACGATTTGGCAAGACAATAACTGGAGCCGCAGCCCAGAACGCAGAGGGTGCGGGTATTGGCCAGGGCTTCCTCGGCTTGGGTGCGCTGGGAAAGAAGCGCCTTTACCGTGCGGGCGACGGCTTCAAACTGGCCCCTTAGTTCCTGTTCTGTCAGATACAATGAGAGTTTCCTCCCTTCCGGTGGTGATTTTACGGAAAACGGCGGAGGGTGGCTGGCACCCTCCGCCCCTCGGTTGGTTTACTTATTTTGCCGATGCATTTGCCGTTGCTTTCTTTTGGTGCCGCAGTTCCATCATGGAGAGAAGCACAAACGCGCCTGCAATGATGATGATGCCGATGATGGGGTTCTTCATAATGGTCATCTGAGCCATGGCGTCGATGCAGTCATGGCCGGTGCCCTCGGCCCCAACGGCGGCAAAGTGGTCAAAGAGCTTGTAAGTAAAGCCGGAGAAGAGAATCAGTTCCGCGCCGTAGACGAAACCGGCCACCATGGCTCCAATCCGTCCGCCCAGGGCGTTGCCCATGATGCCCGCCACACCGCCGGTGAAGAAGGCGCCGATGATGGACACCAGAGGAACCACGCCAAAGAAGGCGGAAGAGAGGAACATGGCCACAATCATGCCGATGGTGGCAAAGATAAAGCCCAGCATCAGGGAGTTGGGAGCATAGCCGAAGAGAGCGGGCACGTCCAGCGCGGGAACGGCGTTGGGAACCAGCTTGTCGGAGATGCCCTTGAAAGCGGGAACCAGTTCGCCCAACAGCATCCGAACGCCCTGGAGCAGCACCAGCACGCCGGCGGTGAAGCCAAACGCCTTGAGGATGCCGTAGATGATGTAGTTGGTCTCGCCGGCGTAGGCGCTCACCGATTCGGGGCCGGCCAGCAGAACAACCATCATGTAGAAGACAAACATGACGATGGAAATGGACATGGAGGTGTCCTTAAAGAACTTAAGTCCCTCGGGCAGCTTCATGTCTTCCGCGCTCTTGCTGTTGCGGCCCACCAGTTTGCCCACATAGGCGGAGGAAACGGTGCCCAGGGTGGTGAGGTGGGCGATGGCAAAGTCGTTGCCGCCGGTAATCTTGCGGACAACGGGCTGGGAGATGGCGGGCAGGAGAGTGAGGACGGCGCCCTGAATCAAGCTGCCGATGATGATGATGGCGCCGTTGCTAAAGCCCGCTTCATAGAGGGAGAAGGCCACGGCCACCGAGCTGATCCACATCATGTGGCCGGTGAGGAATATGTATTTCAGGGGAGTGAACCGGGCCAGGAGAATGTTGACCAAAAAGCCTACGCCCATGATGATGGCGGAGGTGGAGGCGATGATCGGCACCGACTGCTGAATGGCGCCGACAATGATTTCCGAGCCGGTGGCAAAACCGCTGAGGTTAAACACTTCCTGGAACAACCCCACAAAGGGGAGGATTTCGGTTACCAAGAGACTCGAGCCTGCAGAGAGAATCAAATAGCCTAGAGAAGTTTTTACGGTGCCGGAGAGAACGTCGGAAAATTTTTTGCCCTGAACAACAAGACCGATCAGTGCTACAATTGCCAGAATGATGGCGGGGGTTTGCAATAACGCCAAGAAGAAATTCAAAATAGCCATTACTTCTCCATCCCTTCTCTAAAACTTACAACACTCAAAACCTACAGCTAAAAGGAATTAGGGTGGACCACCTTACTACAGATGACGTTTTTCCAGATAACTCTTCAGCTTTTCCTTCACCTCTCCCGTGTTGACGACGTTGTTGATAAACAATACGTTTTCCCGGCCAGCAAAGCGCTCCTGAAAATCGGCGGAGGTGACGATGAGGTCGGCGTTTTTGCTGCTCACCGTACCCGCATCCCAGTGCTCCACCATATGACCGGTGGAGCCCAGCTCTTTGAGTGCCTTTTCCACCGTCATTTTCAGGATGAGACTGGAACCCATGCCCAGCCCGCATACACAGACAATATGCATAAACTACCTCCCTCTCTCCCGCGCTGCAGCGGTTTGTCCTTGCTGCAGCCGCGTCTGCCGCCTTTTTACGGCGACGGCCGCCGATTTGATGACTCCAATTGACCTGCCTTTTTATTACAGGCAGGAAATTAACTTTTTATAATTTCGAATATGCTCGTCGTTGATGGCGTCGCCTTTGTCCAGGTTGGAGCTGACGTAAATGGGGGGAATAAACCCGGCCTTAACGCAGTTTTCCACCGTCTGGGCGATAATGGACTCCATGACGGCCATGCCCAGAACCGTGGAGGTGCCGCAGAATTTGGGCTCCAGGCCCTCCATCTCCAAAGCGGCGTCGCCGCTGACGCACTTGATGTCGATGACCACGTCCGCCAGTTCCATGAGGTTCTTGCCGCTGGAGTGGCGGGAAGTCGTGGAGCCGGCAAACTGCTTGGAGACCAGCGCCACCACCTTCATGCCGATTTTCTTGGCCTCCAGGGCCATATCCACCACGCCGGCGTTGCGCCCGGAGATGGACACGATAATCATGGTGTCCCTGGGGTCCACATCCTCCAGCTCCAGGTAGTTGCCGGTAAAGCCTTCGATGCGCTCCTGCAGGGTGCTCAGCTTGGCCTTGGGGAAGAGGGCCAGATGAGGGATCAGCAGGGCGTTGACGGGAACCAGCCCGCCTGCCCGGTAAAAGACCTCCATGGCAAACATTTGCGAATGACCGCAGCCGAACACGTGAATCACCCGGCCGCAGGATACCGACGCCGCACAATACTCGGCAGCCTGCAGGATGTTCTCCCCTTCCTGCTCGAACTGCTCCTCCAGCTGCGCCTTAATCACGTCGTAATACTCTCGATACTTCATTGCAGTACCGCTCCTTTGCGTAATCTCTCCATGATTGCCGCCTTGCCGCCATGATTGCGCAGCAGCTCCAAAAAGCCCTCGTCCTGCAGGTAGCCACCCAGTTCCCGCATCAACTGCAGGTGGCTGCTCTTATCCACCGCCGCGAAGGTGATGGCGGATTTGATGCGCTTTTCCGCAAGAAACACCGGCTCCCGCAACAAAACGAGACTCATGGCAATCTCTCTGACGCCGGCTTCCGGGCGGCCGTGAAAAAATGCAATATCGTCCACCAGCACCATGTAGGGTCCAAACTCGGCGATGGTGTCCTTAATGGACTGGATGAAACGCGGCTCCACCGAACCCTTTTTCACCAGGAGTCCGCCGCCGATTTCCACCAGCTCCTCCCAATTGTTGCACGCCACGTCTTCCAAGTAGGTCTGATCTGTGATCAAATCACAAATCATAGGTTTCACCCCCTCTTGCGCAATCCTATTTTGTCATATTTTCACAATTTAATCAATAGAATAAATCCCAAAACGTCCATTCCACCAGTGGTATGCATATTGGATACATACCAATCCTCCAATGGTGGTATTGACGACTTTTCGCCCTAAAAGGTATAATCCAAGTAGGGGTGATAGCATGATTGGCACGCCGCTGTACAAGGAAGTCTACCGCGATATCTGCGAAAAGATCAAAAACGGCACTTACTCGGAAAACTCGGCGCTGCCGGCCGAACGGGTGTTGTGCGAGATGTACCACGTAAGCCGTTCCACCCTCCGCCACGCTCTGGACGAGCTGAGCCG
>JAKPGH010000044.1 GCA_029550985.1 Bacillota bacterium | reverse complement strand
GCGGGCTGGGCTATCTGTCCCTGGCGTTGGCCCCGTACGTCAAGCAGGTCACGGCGGTGGACAAAAACGCGGACGCCCTCCGGGTACTGGAGGAAAACTGCAGGCGGCAAAACATCCGCAATGTAAAAGCCCTCTGCGGCGATATTGCCCTGATGCCGCCTAAGGAGCCTTATGACAGCATGGCGTTCTGTCTTTTCGGACATATCCAGGAGATTTTGGCCATTGCAAGGCGCCAGTGCCGGGGCGAAGTGTTTGTCATCATCAAAAACGACGCCGCCCACCGGTTTTCGGTGGGAAGTTGCGCGTTGGAGGGCAACCACTACCAAACCGCCTGCCGGTACCTGAGAGAGCACAACATTCCCTTTGAAAGCGAGACTTTGGAACTGGAACTGGGCCAGCCATTCCGCAACTGGGAGGATGCCAGGCGGTTTTTTCAGCTCTACAGCCGGGACGAAAACAAAAGCGCCATTACCGACGACTTTCTGGGGAAAAAGCTGGTGGAAACCGGTAATGACACATTCCCCTACTATTTGCCTTGCGCAAGGAAACTTGGCTTTATCCAGTTGGATGCCGGCAATCTCCCAACCATATGATGAAAAGAAGGTGAAGCCATGAATGCCGGGCAAGCCCTTTCCATGGTATTGGCACTGATCCTCACGCTGTCGTTGACCTCCTGCGGCAAGGCAAACGCCGCTTCTTGGATGGCGGAAAGTGCTCAGGCAAAAGGAGCAACCCGAACCTTTACCGACTCGGTGGGGCGAACAGTGGAGCTGCCCGCCAAAATCGACAGGGTGGCTCTGTCAGGCTCCCTGGCTCAGATTTTTGTGTTTGCACTGGCTCCCCATAAGCTGGTGGGAATTTCCAACGCGTGGCATGCGTCGGCTGCGGAGTTTCTGGATGCCAAACACTGCAATTTACCCGTACTGGGGCAGCTTTACGGCGGCAAGGGCGGGCTGAATCTGGAAACTCTGCTGTCCTCCGGCGCCCAGGCAGTTATTGACGTGGGGGAGCCGAAAGACGGCATCGCCGAGGATTTGTACGCGTTGCAGGCGCAGACCGGCATTCCCTTCGTCCACATCAGCGCCACGCTGGACACTATGGGTGCTGCTTACCGCAAACTGGGCGAGCTTCTGGGAATGCCGGAGGAAGCGGAAACTTTGGCTGCCTACTGCGAGGAAACCTATGACAAAGTCCGCGCCATTGCGGACAGCGTGGAAAAAGTAAACCTGCTGTATGTCACCGGTACAAACGGCTTGAACGTCATTGCCAAAAACTCTTACCACTCCGAGGTAATAGACTTATTGGGCAACAATCTCGCCGTGGTGGACCAGCCTTCCTCCAAGGGGACCGGCAACGAGGTGGACCTAGAGCAAATCCTAAACTGGAACCCGGACTACATAATCTTTGCGCCGGAAAGCATCTACGAAACCGTGGCGGACGACCCCCTGTGGCGAAACCTCCCCGCCATCCAAAACGGCAACTACTGCGAAGTTCCGGAAGGCCCCTGGAACTGGCTGGGGTTCCCGCCATCCGTACAGCGACTGCTAGGCATGCTGTGGATGGCAAAGGCGCTGTACCCCGACGCGGCAAACTACGACCTTTATGAGGAAGCGGCCCGCTACTACCAGCTGTTTTACCATTGCAACTTAACTTGGGAGCAGTACCACGCCTTGGTGGCTCACTCCATCGGCCAAAAGGAGGGATAAAAGATGCAGGCAATCTTTGCAAAACTGCTGGATGAAATGGAAAAGCATCGCGACACGGTGTTGGTCACCATTGTGTCGGACCAGAGCTCCGCGCCTCGGGGGGCGGGCAGCCAAATGCTGGTGGGCGCCCATGGCCATATTTTGGGCACCATCGGCGGCGGCGCCGTGGAGAAAAAGTCGGAGGAGCTGGCCCTTGCGCTGCTCAAGGAAAAGCGTTCGGACCTGCACCAATTTCATCTGCACAGCAACACCAAGGAAGACATCGGGATGATTTGCGGCGGCGATGTGACGGTGTTGCTGCAGCACATTCCGTGGGACGATGCCGTGTGGAACGCGCTGGCCGGGAAACTGTTGGAACTCCTTGGGAAAAGGAAGCGGGGCTGGCTCATTCAGCGGCTGGACGGCGGCGTCCCCGCCCTGCTGGACGAGGAGGGCAACGTTCTGGTGGGCGAATGGGGCAAAGATGCTGGCTCGCTTCCAAAGACCGGGAACGTGCTGACCCAAGAGCACTTTTCCATGCCGGTACCCGTTGGCGAACGGGCTATTATCTTTGGCGGCGGCCACTGTGCTCTGGCGCTGACGCCAGTGCTGAAAAGCGTCGGGTTCCGGGTGACGGTGATGGACTGCCGGCCGGAATTTGCCGACCCCAAACGCTTTCCGGAGGCGGAGCAGGTTATCTGCGGCGACTACCGGCGCATCAAAGATTACATCACCTTAACGGACCAAGACTATGTGGTCATCATG
>JAKPGH010000031.1 GCA_029550985.1 Bacillota bacterium | reverse complement strand
CCCTGCATATTGCCGTTATGGGCTGCACCGTCAACGGGCCGGGCGAAGCCCGGCTGGCCGATCTCGGGATTGCCGGCGGCAAAGGAGAGGCTTTGATCTTTCGGAAAGGCAAGATCATCCGGAAGGTGGCTGAGACCGGACTGCTTAACGCCTTCCAAGAGGAACTGCAAACACTCCTGGATGAGATTAAAGCAAAGCAGGCCGAAAACGATGTTACCAACGTTTCCCCGGCAGCGGGGGAGGAGGCTTGACAAATGAAATTATCCCAATATTTCATCCCAACATTAAGAGAAACACCGGCTGAGGCGGAGATCGCCAGCCATCAATTGATGCTCCGGGCGGGTATAATCCGTAAATCCTCAGCAGGCGTATATACTTACCTTCCCTTGGGCTACCGGGTGGTAAAGAAGGTTATTAAGATCATCGAAGAGGAGATGGACAGGGCCGGCGGCCAGGAATTGATGCTACCTATCATCCAACCGTCGGAGATCTGGAAGGAGACCGGGCGCTGGGATGTTTACGGCGAAGAGATGTTCCGCCTGAAAGACCGGCACGGCCGGGAGTTTTGCCTCGGCCCCACCCACGAAGAGATCATCACCACACTGGTGCGCAACGAGGTCCGCTCCTACCGGGATCTGCCCCTGCGGCTCTATCAGATTCAGAATAAATACAGGGATGAGATCCGTCCCCGTTTCGGTGTAATGCGCGGCCGGGAGTTTATTATGAAGGATCTCTATTCCTTCGATAAAGACGAAGCTGGACTCCAGAAGAGTTACGCTGCAATGTATGAGGCCTACTGCCGGATCTTCACCCGCTGCGGCTTGAAGTTCCGTCCGGTGGAAGCCGATTCCGGGGCCATCGGCGGTGATGCCAGCCATGAGTTTATGGTCTTGGCCCAGTCAGGCGAGGCCCTGATCCTGTACTGTGATACCTGTGATTATGCGGCCAATGCCGAGAAGGCCACCTCCGTTCTTAATGATAAGGAGACGATAGGGGAAGACTCTGCAATGAAGCGGGTGCAAACCCCCGGGAAAAAGACCATCGAAGAAGTTGCCGTCTTTTTGGACGTGCCTGCTCACCGGTTGATTAAGACCCTGTTTGTTCAGACGTCCCAGGGTTTGGTGGCCGTTCTGGTCCGGGGGGACGATGAGGTCAATGAAACTAAACTCGGCCATGTCCTCGACTGCCCTTGGCACTGGGCCACCCCTGAAGAAGTGGCGGAGGTCGCCCCATTGCCCATTGGTTTTGTGGGTCCGGTGGGTTTGGATGCCCGGATCCGGGTGTTGGCGGACCGGCGGGTGATGACCATGACCTCGGCGGTCTGTGGCGCCAATGAGGCCGACTACCATTTGATCGGTGTCCGTCCAGGCAAGGATTTTGTTCCTTCCGCCGTCCATGACCTGAGAACGGCCAAAGCCGGTGAAGGCTGCCCGCGCTGCCAAGGCAAACTGCAGGATACCCGGGGGATCGAAGTTGGCCATATCTTTAAGCTTGGCACGAAATACAGCAGTGCTTTGCATGCCACCTATTTAGACGAAGCCGGCAAAGAACAGACCATCATCATGGGTTGTTACGGGATTGGCGTCACCAGGACGGTGGCCGCTGCCATTGAGCAGTTGCATGATGATGACGGTATTATCTGGCCGGTGCCGATTGCCCCCTTCCATGTTGAGATTATAGCTATCAGTAAGGACCAATTGCCTGCCGCAGAGGAGCTTTATCGGGCTTTGACCAAGGCAGGAATTGAAGTGCTTCTGGACGACAGGGACGAACGTCCCGGTGTCAAGTTTAAAGATGCGGATTTGATGGG
>JAKPGH010000014.1 GCA_029550985.1 Bacillota bacterium | reverse complement strand
AAAATCGCCTTGAGGGCGGAAAACTGGTGGTTGTCGGCGGAAAAGGAAAGGTCGTCGATTAAAGAAGATGAATTTTAAGGGGTTGTCGCCGAGCTTCTCCACCAAAGAGGGGATGTGCTCCAGCTGGTCCTTTCGCAGCTCGATGAGCCGCAATCCCCGAGGGTACAGCTCGTTGACGATGGCCTTGACGCAGGTGGATTTTCCCGTGCCGCTGTCGCCGTACAGGAGGACGTTGGAGCAGGGGCGCCCTTCCAACAGGGCCAGGGTATTGGCGGCCACCGCCTCCCGCTCCTGTTCGTAGCCCACCAGCTGCTCGAAATCCACCGGGTCGGGGCGGAGCACCGGCTGCAACTCCTCTCCTTTCAGCACAAACATGTGGGAGTCGGCAAAGATGCCGTAACCTTTCTGCCGGATATCACACATCTGCCGGCGGTAGCCCGCCACAAAGTCTATGTCCTGCGTTTCCCAACCCGCTACCGGAAAGTCTATCCCGGCGGGCATCAGGTCCCCGGGGGTGAGGGAGCCCAAAAGCTGCAGGGACGCAAGCTCCGCCTCCAACGCTCTTTCCAGCGCGGGGGGAATTTCCTTTCCCGCCGCCAGCCGCCGGACATACTCGTTGTCATCGCGCAGCGCCCGGGAATAAAGGTACCGGGTCCAGTTGCCGCCGGCTTCCAGCACCAGCCCGGCAAATTGGCCGTAACGCTTCATCCGCCGGGAAGGTGAAGTTTCCCCACAGTCCAAAAGCTTCTCCAGCGCCGACACCACAGGGTCCCTTCGCAGTCCCCGGAACACCGAGAGAGCCGCCAGCCGCAGACGGATGGATGCCAGATGTTGCAATGTACTTCCTCCCGCAAAAACCGGTTATTTCTTCAGCCAGCTCATCATGTTGCGCAGACGCTGGCCTACCTTCTCCACCGGGTGCTCGGCCTCCATTCGACGCATGGCCAGGAAGTTGGCCCTGCCGGCGGCCCGGTTTTCCAGGTTCCAATTGCGGGCGAAGGTGCCGTCCTGAATTTCCCGCAGAACCTTCTTCATTTCCTTGCGGGTTTCCTCGGTGATGATGCGTTTGCCGGTCATGTAGTCGCCGTACTCGGCGGTGTTGCTGATGGAATAGCGCATCATGGCAAAGCCGCCGCTGTTGATGAGGTCCACAATCAGCTTCATCTCGTGGACGCACTCAAAGTAGGCCATTTCGGGGGAGTAGCCGGCCTCCACCAGGGTGTCGAACCCCGCCTTCATCAGCTCGGTGACGCCGCCGCAGAGCACCGCCTGCTCGCCGAAAAGGTCGGTTTCGGTCTCCTCCTTAAAGGTGGTTTCGATAATGCCGGCACGGCCTGCTCCGATGCCGCAGGCATAGGCAAGAGCATAATCCCGAGCGCGGCCCGAAGCGTCCTGATGGATGGCGATGAGGGAGGGGACGCCCTTGCCCTCCAGATACTGGCTGCGGACCGTGTGGCCGGGGCCTTTGGGGGCAATCATGATGACGTCCACGTTGGAAGGGGGAACAATCTGGTTGAAGTGGATGTTGTACCCGTGGGCAAAGGCCAGAATATCGCCCTCTTCCAGATGGGGGCGGATGCACTCCTCGTAAATCTGGGGCTGCAGCTCGTCGGGGGTAAGAATCATGATAAGGTCGGCCTCTTTGGCGGCGGAGGCGGTTTCCATCACCTCAAAACCGTCCTGCCGGGCGATAGCAAAGCGGGGGGAATCCTGTCGCAGGCCCACAATTACCCGAACGCCACTGTCCCGAAGGTTTTGTGCATGGGCATGGCCCTGGCTGCCATAACCGATGACAGCCACCGTCTTTCCTTTCAGCAGGCCGAGGTTGCAGTCCTTATCGTAATACATCTGAACCATATTCGCTCTTCCTTTCTCATCAATGATGTCAATCCGAAATGGCACTGGCCGCACCTTTTTCCAGAGCGACGGTGCCGGTGCGGGCCAGTTCCACAATGCCGTAGGGCTCCACCATATCCAATAGCTGCCGCACCCGCTCGGGGCGGTCGGTGATTTCGATGGTGAGGGTGGTGGGGGTCAAATCCACAATTTTGGCTTTCATAATATTGCAGATATCGGTGATTTGCCCGCGGGTGGTGGGGGATGCTTTCACCTTAACCAGAGCCAGCTCCCGGCGGGTGGCGTGCTCCGGGTCCAGCCGGCGCACTTTGATGACGTCAATCAGTTTGTTGAGCTGCTTTTCCACCTGTTCGATGACCCGTTCGTCCCCTTGGGTGACAATGGTCATCC
>JAKPGH010000013.1 GCA_029550985.1 Bacillota bacterium | reverse complement strand
AAGTTTTTGGACAGTTACTGCGAAAACCTCACCGAAAAAGCCAAGGAAGGCAAAATCGACAACATCATCGGCCGGGAAAAGGAAATTTACCGGGTGATTCAGATACTCAACCGCAGAACCAAAAACAATCCCTGTCTGATTGGCGAGCCCGGCGTGGGCAAGACCGCCATCGCCGAAGGCATCGCCCTCAAGCTGGCCCACGGGGAGGTTCCGCCCCGCCTGGCCGAAAAGGAGCTGTATCTGCTGGATTTGACCGCTCTCATTGCCGGAACCCAGTTTCGCGGCCAGTTTGAAAGCAGAGTCAAAGGTCTGGTCAACGAAATCAAGGAAGCGGGCAACATCATCCTCTTTATCGACGAGGTGCACAACATTGTGGGAGCCGGCGACAGCGAAGGCTCCATGAACACCGCCAACATCCTCAAGCCCGCCCTTTCTCGAGGAGAGATTCAGGTCATCGGCGCCACCACCTTCAACGAATATCGCAAGTATATTGAAAAGGACGCCGCCCTGGAGCGCCGTTTCCAGCCGGTTAAGGTGGAGGAGCCCACCATCGAGGAATCCATCGAGGTTCTTCGGGGTGTGAAAGGATATTACGAGCAGCATCACCGGGTCAAGGTGCCGGACGAGGTGATCCGCAACGCCGTCGTCATGGGGGAGCGGTATATCACCGACCGCTTCCTGCCCGACAAGGCCATCGACCTGTTGGACGAAGCCTGCTCCTGCGCCACTCTGGCCAGCAAGGAGCTGGCGGAATGTGATTCCCTCAACAAGGAGCTGTCAAACATTGTAGAGGAACTGGAAGCCATGGAGGACGGCACCGAGGAGCCGGATTACGAGCGAATCGCCTGGCTGAAGGCGGAGAAGATCCGCATCACCAACCGGCTGAAGGAAATCGAACCCAAGGCTTTGTCGGTGGAGGTCACCTCGGATGATCTGGCCAAGGTGTTGGAGCTTTGGACCGGAATCCCCGCCAGCAAAATCCGGGAATCGGAACTGAAAAAGGTGGCGGGTCTGGAAGCCGCCCTCAAAAAGAGAATTATCGGACAGGACGAGGCAGTGGAGCTGGTGGCTGCGGCCGTCAAACGTTCCCGCATTCAGATTTCGGGCCGCAGACGCCCTGCATCCTTTATTTTTGTCGGCCCCACCGGCGTGGGCAAAACCGAGCTGGTCAAGGTGCTTTCCAGCGAGCTGTTTAACACCCCAGACCCCTTGATTCGCCTGGACATGAGCGAATTTATGGAGAAGCACTCGGTTTCCAGGATTATTGGCTCGCCGCCCGGATACGTGGGCTATGACGAGGCGGGTCAGCTGACCGAAAAGGTCCGCCGCCGGCCCTACAGCGTAGTTTTGTTTGACGAAATCGAAAAAGCCCATCCCGACGTGCTGAACATTCTGCTGCAAATCCTGGACGAAGGAAAAATCACCGACGCCCAGGGACGGGTGGTGAACTTTGAAAACACCGTCATCGTCATGACCTCCAATGCGGGAAGCAACCTGAAAACCGGCTCCGTCGGCTTTACCGGCCAGCAGGAGCAGGTGGATAAGGAGCGGGCCAAAAAGGCTCTGAGCGAGTTTTTGCGCCCCGAGTTTATCGGCCGCGTGGATGAAGTGGTGGCTTTCCGCAGTTTGGATAAGGAAAACTACCGCCAGATTGCCGATTTGATGCTCAAGGAGCTGCAGGGTCCCCTGCAGGAGAAGAAGATTTTCTTCTCCTGGACCGACGACGCCCTTCGGGTCATCGCCGACAAGGCCTTTGGCAAAAAGGGCGGGGCCCGGGATTTGCGCCGGGTGATTCGCAAAGAGGTGGAGGACGTGATTTGCAACATCCTCATCGACGCGGGCGACAATCCTCCCAGCGCCATTACCCTGACCGTGGTGGACGGTCAGCTGGTGCTGATTCAAAAGCATTAAAGAAAGGGACGGAGGTTTTCCGTCCCTTCTTTCTGGGCATGATTCCAAAATTTTACAGAACAGTCAACCATCCCCTATATTTTTGGCCGGAATATTTATTTCTGGCCAAAGATGTGGTATACTATCCCTTGTATAACCAGCTTCCGGACAGCGGGGGTCGCACCTCATGGACAAGAAGCATCTGCCCTACAATATTCTGCTCTGCATCACGGTGGCGGCGGTGGCGCTGATGGCCGTTTACAACTTTGCGCTGCGCAGCTCGGGTTATCCGGTGCTGGTGCGCTACGCCATTCCGGCATCGTCGGCTGTGCAGCCGGAGCAGAAGTCCGCCGCTGTGTTCGAAGCCAATTTTCCTCTGGAGCTCAATTCCGCCACCCGGGAGGAGCTGATGCTCATCCCCGGCATCGGGGAAGTGCTGAGCCAGCGCATCGTCGCCTATCGGGAGGAAATCGGCGGCTTTGACAGCCTTTCCCAACTGATGGAGGTCAAAGGCATTGGAGAAGCCACCTACCAAAAAATTTCCGCCTATTTATATCTGGAGGCTCCGGAGGGCTAAAACAGGTTTGTCTTATCTGTCGTACCGGCAGTGTTGAATGAACAGGCTCTCAACCGCAGAACATACCATTGTTCCGCTTTATTTTCAACAACCAAGGGGGGTTCCACATGATCCGGATTGAAAACCATTTAGGGCAGATTCAGGTATCCAACGCCTATTTTGCCAATTTGATCGGCCATGCGGTGTCCGAGTGCTTCGGAGTTTCGGGGCTGGTCAATTCTACGCCTTCCCAAGGGCTGCGGGCTTTGATTTCCGGTAAAGATACCGAGGACAAAGGAGTGCGGGTGCGCAGCGTCGGCAAGGAGCTGGTGATTGATCTGCACATCACCGTGACTTACGGTGTCAATATTGCCGCTATTGTCAAAAGCATCATCAACAAGGTCACCTACACCGTGGAAAACGCCTGTGGCATGGCGGTTTCCAAGGTCAACGTGTATGTGGCCGACATGAAAGTAGAGTAAGGAGCTTTTTTTACCATCGGCTATTGAGATGAAATTGCTAGCAACTTATCGGCAGGGGGAGTAGATCAACCGTGATAACAGGAAGCACGTTGCGGGACGCGTTTATCAGTGCGGCCAACAGCATTGCCAATCACCGCAAGCAGGTGGATGCCCTCAACGTTTTCCCGGTGCCCGACGGGGACACCGGTACCAATATGTCCATGACTTTGGGGGCGGCTCTGGTGGAGCTGTCCGCCCTTTCCGACGATGTGGAATGCGGAGAAGTCGCCCAGGTCGTCGCCCAGGCGCTGCTATGGGGTGCCCGGGGCAACTCCGGGGTGATTCTTTCCCTGTTGTTCCGCGGCTTTGCCAAGGGGCTTCAGGGCAAGAAGGAAATTGGTTCCCAGGACCTTGTCGTCGCTCTGGAAAACGGCGTGGAGTCGGCCTATAAAGCCGTTATGAAGCCCACCGAGGGCACCATTCTGACCGTTGCCCGGGTGTCCGCCCAGCGGGCCGCCGAGGCTTTGGCGGAACGCCCGGAGCTCACACCGGTTCAGCTTTGGCAGGAAGTGGTGGAGCAGGCCCGCAAAACGCTGGACGAAACGCCGGAGATGCTGCCGGTGCTGAAAAAGGCCGGCGTGGTGGACGCCGGAGGCAAAGGCTATCTGGTGATTCTGGAGGGAATGTATCAAGTTCTTTCCGGAGGAGCCGTCATTCAGCCCGCCAAAGCGGAGGGGGAAGCCCCCACCGAAATTCCCGACGAGCGCAACGCCGCCGGGGAATACGAGGGCGAGATTACCTTTACCTACTGTACCGAGTTCATCGTCATGAAGGAGCAGGGGAAAAGCGACCCTGCCGCCCTGCGTCAATATTTGGAGTCCATAGGGGACAGCGTTGTGGTGGTGGAGGACGACGACATCATCAAATGCCATGTCCACACCGACAATCCCGGTAACGCCCTGCAAAAAGGGCTGGAAAACGGGGGGCTCACCAAAATCAAAATTGAAAACATGCGGGAACAGCATGCCTCCCGCCGCAAGGAAGCCGCAGGCAAAAAGCCGGTCAACTTCCCCTACAAGGTGGTGGACCCTTCCCGGGAATACGGCTTTGTGGCCGTGGCGGCAGGAAAAGGGATACAGGCCCTGTTCAAGGATTTGGGTGTGGACAATGTCGTCAACGGCGGCCAAACCATGAATCCTTCCACCGACAATATCTTGGAAGCCATTCACGGAACCCCCGCCAAAACGGTGATTGTGCTGCCCAACAACAAGAACATCATTATGGCGGCGGAGCAGGCGGTGCGTCTGGCCGACCGGGGCGTCTATGTGCTGCCCACCAAAACCATTCCCCAGGGCCTTGCCGCCATGCTGGCCTTCGACCCCGAGGCTTCCCTGGCGGACAACCAGCTGGCCATGGTGAAGGCCATCGAAAAGGTTTCCACCGGGCTTGTCACCTTTGCCGCCCGGGACAGCAGCTTCGACGGCCACAAAATTAAGAAGGACGAAATCCTGGCGCTGGAAAACGGCAAAATTTCCTTTGTGGAAAAGGATGTCAACAAGGCTTTGCTGAAACTGGCCAAGTCCATGGTAAAGAAGGACAGCACCTTTGTAACCCTGTTGTACGGGGAAGGCGTCGACCCCAAGCAGGTGGAGGAGCTGGAAGAAACACTGCGTCAGCGCTTGCCGGACGGTGTGGAACTCGCCGTCATCAACGGCGGACAACCGGTGTACTATTATATCCTGGGGGTAGAGTAGAGCCTTTCTTCGGTGTACCGGAAGCCAAATTTCATCTGGTATCCTGAGAGTCGTGCAGCAAAAACCTGTTTTGGATGCACTATAACATTGGGCGGTATGCTGACTGGCATACCGCCTTTGCTGGGAAAAGCTTCTATTTCTATCGGAAATACACTGGTCGATTTCATGTTGCATTTCCCAAGTCTTATGATATAATTTGAAAATACGGACATGCGCTAGACTGCAGTCAATTACTTGGAGGTCGATGTCATTTTGAAGAAGATTTTAGCTTTGTTGCTGGCTGCACTGATGATCGTCAGCATGGCGGCCTGCTCCAGTCGGGAACCTGCTCCTGCGGACGAGGAATCTTCCAGTCCATCCTCATCCCAGCAATCGCCATCATCCAAAGCGGAAGAACCCAAAGAAAAGTACATACTGCCCGATTTCCCCGATCATGGCGAAGACATTGCCAAAGCGAAGGATATTAACAGCGACACCGTAGGCTGGCTGCGGATTCCCGGCACCACCGTGGACGATGCAGTGCTCTGCTATGCGGATCCCAACGACTACAACCAGTACTACCTCCGGAAGGACATCTACAAAAACTACAGCATGGAAGGCGTCTATTTCGCCGACTGTCGCAACCAGTTTGACGGCACCGCAGCGGGCCTTTCCCACAACACCACCATTTACGGCCATGCTTTGGATACCAACGATAATCCGGACGCCATCCGCTTCAGCCAGCTGAAAAAGTTCTGGGATATTGACTTTGCAAAGCAACATCCCTACATATACTTCTCCACCGAGGAAGAAGACCTGGTTTGGGAGATTTTCGCGGCTTTCTTCACCACCACCAATCACGATTACATCAATCCCCTGGATAACGCCAGCGAAAGCCAGGTTCAGAAGTTCCTGGACGAGGCGAGAGCCCGTTCCGACTACGACTACAATGTGGAAGTTTCCACCGACGACAAGCTCCTCACCCTTTCCACCTGCGTTTACAAGCTGAGCCCCGGCCGGTATCCCAACGAATACCGCTACGTGCTGATGGCCAAACTGGTCACCGACGACAACTACAAAAAAGAGGCCGATTTGGTCGTCAACGACGATGTGCTCGGCCCCGACGAAGCCTTCAACGGTTAAATTGCGTGCCAAACGCCCTCGTACAGCGAGCCTGTGACGAGGGCGTTTTCCTATGCATTATTTACTCGAACATCATGTAGCGGACGAAGTTTTCCGCAGAAACGGGGTTTGTCGTAAGCTCCACGGTGCGGGCTTTGGCCGCCGTCTCCTCCGACAGGGGGATCAGCCTTTTCTGCTGCAGCAGCATGGAAGCTCCCCCATGGGCTGCGTTGCCGATGACCCTGGAGCGAGGCAGCAGCGTTTGGGGAATCAAACCGATTTTCGCCCCGCTTTTTAAATTAAGATAGCGCCCAAATCCTCTGGCAATGTAGAAGGTTTCCACCTGCGGCTTTCGCCGAAGTGGCCGTTAGTTTTTGTAAAGCCACTGGTAACTTTTATAAGATAAGAATAAGGCCTCCAGTCAAACTGGAGGCCTTATTGTATGTCTTTACGCTGTCACGGTTGAGGAATGAACCATCCTCCATTCCACAGACTATACCCCCAAAATGATTGTACTAACCCGATGTTTTTGGCAAAAATCCGTCGCAACCAAAGGGAGGAAAACCTGCGCGACCTTAAAACTTCGCGGTCAAAATTTGAATGCCCAGGGATACAAACACCACCAGAGTGTCCGTTATAAATCCCAGAATCATCGGCTTAAACCCAATGTTTTTAATGTCCCCGTAGCTGGTTTTCAGCCCGATGGCCGAAAGGGCGGTAATCATCAAAAATTTGGAAGTTTTGGAAAGGGGGGGAACCGCCACTTCGGGAATGATGCCGGTGCTGCGCAGGGCCACAACCACCAGGAAGAAAACAATAAAGAAGGGAAAGATTTTTTTCCAATTGATGGGGGCTCGTCCCTGAATGCCTTCGGCTCTGGCTTCCAGCCGCTCGGTGATGACCGAGAACATCAAAACGTAGGGGATGATAAACAGGGTCCGGGTGAGTTTGACAATGACGGCGGTGTTGCCCGCCAGCTCCGAAAAGGCGTAGCCTGCCGCCACCACCGACGAGGTGTCGTTGACCGCCGTACCCGTCCATAAACCGTAGCCCATGTCCGACATACCGAGAGCCATGCCAATCCACGGGAACACAACCACGGTGAGAATGTCAAAGATAAAGGTGGAGGAAATGGCGTAGGCAATATCTTCGTCTTTTGCCTTGATAACCGGGCCCACGGCCGCCACGGCGGAGCCGCCGCAGATGGCGGTGCTCACCGCAAGGAGGTTGGTCAGCTTCCAGTTCATGCCAAACTTTCTACCGATGAGGTTTCCGGCGCCAAAAGCCGTCGCCATGGTGAACAGCATCACAAACAGCGCGTATTTTCCCACGTTGACCACCTGGGCGAAATTCATGTTCACGCCCATGAGAATGATGCCGGCCCGCAGCACCATTTTCGATGCGTAGTTGACTCCCGGGTGGAACTGCTGATAGCGGTTGAACAGGGGGTTCAGAGCCATGCCCACCAGAAGGGCCATCACCGTGGCTCCTATGATGTCACCCGGTATCAGGCTGCTCAACAGTATGGAGACCACCGCCACGCAAGCGCTGAGCAGCAGTCCAGGCGTCAAAGTTTTTGCTTTCTGAGTCATTGTACCAATGCGCCTCCAATTTAAAAAATCTGACTGCTCCACTATACCACCTTTCCTTTATAAAATAAAATGATAAGTTTTTATAGTTATATAAATTTAACTTAATGGCGGCTGAAAATCACAACAGCAAAAAGATATCCTCCCTCTGCGGCGACAGAGAGAGGATTTTTCTGAATGAATAACTTAATTCAGCACGGCAATTCCGATGTTGAGGTAGGTGGCGAAGAGAATCCAGAGCAGGTAGGGAACCATCAAATATCCCGCCGCTTTTTTCAGCTGGTAGAATCGAATCGCGGTAATCAAAACCAGAACGTCCAGCAAAACGATGACGCCGACGGAAAGCCACAACCGTTGCCAACGGAAAAACACGATGGGCCAGAAAAAGTTGACAATCAGCTGCGCCCAATAGAACGCCATCGCCGTTTTGCCGTCCGGATTTGACCCCATTTGCAGGATGCAATAAGCCGCAATGGCCATTAAAAGATAAAGAATCGGCCAGATAATGCCGAAAACCCATCCCGGAGGCGCCAGCGGCGGTTGGTGGAAGGATGTGTAGGTTTCCTTAACGTTGCCGGAAAGCAAGCTGCCCAGAACGCCGACCAGCTCCGTGATGAGCACCATTTCCAACAGCTCAAACCAGTTGACTTTTTTCATATAAAATACACCCCGGTACAGTATACGCAAAATCAACCGGTTTATTCGCTGATGCTGTTATTACCCTATCTTGCGCTGAGCCATTCCAGCACGGGCTTGAGATTTTCCTCTCTGACGCCGTCAAACCCGTTTTCCAAATGGGCGATGGACTCCCTTACTTTTTCATCCTGGTTCTTGCGCTTTTTCAGCATCGCCACAAAGCAGGAAAGCAGTACCTTATCCATGCCCTTCATTTCCCGCAAGGGCAGACAGCCGCCCCGCAGGTAGAAAAAGGGCAGATGTTCAATCCGGTTCCTCGCCTTGACGGTTTGCTCGTTGGGTTCGGCGGCGGGGGCGGTGCCGGTGGCGCAAACCGCTTTCAGGTTATAGTCGCGCACTTTCTTCAGCCCCTGAATGGTGCCCGCCTTCAACCAGCCCAGAAAGATGATTTCTTCCTTCCGGTCCACCTTTGCCAAATCTTTGACCGAAAATATTTCCATTCCGGTTTTCTGGGCAAGCCAGTCGGCGTATCGTTTGGTGAAGCCTGTTTTGGACTCGTACACAATAACCATGAAACCTCCGGCCTTTCTTCGCAAAGTGTTGGATTGATTGTTACTTATCCTACCACATTTTCCTGGAACTTACAAACCAATCTTTACGCCGGCTTCCGACAAGGCCTGAGAGACCGCCCGCACCTCCTGCCGAAGAGCCTCCCGGTCCTCGTTTTTCAGAGCGTCGATGCGGGAGTAGAGGGTTTCCCCATAGGCCAGCAGCCCGGGAATATCCAGCGGCGCCGGCTCCTGGGGCAGGTACCGGTAGAAGTTGTGATAGTAGATGTTCTGTAAAGTCTGCGGGTCTAAGTTGAGGCCCTTGCAGTGTTCCTCAAAGGCCACGAATTCCTCGTCGGTTTCCATCACCCTGCGCAGGCAGCCCACCGTCTCCCGCCAGTGGCCGGAATAGGTGTCGGTTCCAAACAAAATCCGGTGGGAGTATTCGGCAAAGAACCGGCGCCAGTCGTCATACCGCTGGGCAAAGCTTTCGAACATCTCCCAGCCGGGGGTGATGTCGTAGCTCATGTTGGGGTAGGTGTCGAAATAGCGGCGGGTCTTTTCCAAATCGGTGGAGGTAAAGAAGAAGTGGGCGAAGATAATTTTCAGCCGGGGGTGCTTTTTCAGAATGTTGACGGCCTCTGTTTCGATTTCCTCAAAGGTGGGGTAGCCGCCGTAGCCTTCGGCGCCGTAGCAGAGAAGCTTGCCCTGGGCCTTGGCCCACTGGGGCATTTTGTCCCAATACCAGAACTCCCAGGGGTCGTTGACGTGGTACAACACGGGAAACCCCGTTTCCTCCAGGTAGGAGAACATGGGGTCGTAGGCGGGGTGGTCCAGAGGCACGCCAATCCGGCGGCGCATGGTGGGTTTGCCGTCCATCATTTTGATGCCGTCGAACCCTAAGGAGCGGTAGAGCTTGACCTGCTCCAGCATATCCTCGGCGGAGGGAATCCCCGTTTCCGGATAGTGGACCGCCGCGAAGGCGTAGCCTTTCCCCCGGGATTTTGCCTTGATGTAGGCGCACAGCAGGTTGTTGGCCATCCACCTGGGCAGGTAGGAGGCACCCGAGAGCATGTTAAACTTATGATACCCCAGTTCCTCCACCATGGCCAGGGTGGCGTCGGCCGTTTCCAGCGAAAAGGCGTGGATGTGAACGTCGTTGACGGGATACTGAAAAAACATAGCGCACCCTCCTAAAGTGATGGGTCCATCTGTTTGACGGAGATAAACCGCGCCGCCAGGGCGACGACGGTTGCGGTTCCAAAGAGAAAAGCGGCTGCCAGAAAGGGCAGGGTGTTGTCAATGGTGTAGACAAACCCCGAAAGCAGGGAGCCGATGACGCTCCCCATTGTTTTGGAGGACTGAAAGAGGCCGGCGGTGGCCCCCATTTGCGCAGGCGGTGCGGAACCCACCACCATCACCTGCAGCAGGGAATTGGCGATGGAGTTGAACAAGCTGAAGGCTATGGCGAAGCACAGCAAATCGGCCCTGCCCCGGGCACAGAACACCGCGGCCAGAGCCAAAGCGCAGAGGCCGTAAAGAATAGCCTGAGAGACTGCCAGCCTGCGGGACTGCAGCAGGCGGCGGCACACCAGATAATAGCCGGCGAGCCCCAACAGGCCCATTGCCGCCCGCACCATCCCGATGTAAGAGGGCGGAAACTGCAAATTCTTGTTTAAAAAGTAATTGTAGGCTTCGTCAAACAAGTTGGTTCCCACGGTGACGGTGACGGTAAGAGCCAGGGAA
Organism: Bacillota bacterium; assembly: GCA_029550985.1. Taxonomy (GTDB): domain Bacteria; phylum Bacillota; class Clostridia; order Oscillospirales; family Ruminococcaceae; genus WRAV01. The sequence goes on along the minus strand of JAKPGH010000013.1, from coordinate 4,492 downwards.
ACCAGCAGGGCAGGATTCATAAACGCTCTGGCGCTGCGAAACGCCTCCAGCGGACTGGGGGCTTGCGTCACCGCAGCCTTATGGCGGGGAGGTTCTCCCACCAAAGGCAGCAGGGTGACGCCGCAAAGGGTCAGCAGTCCGATTTGCAGGGCGAAGGTGTAGCCGTGGGAAATATCCCCCAGCAAGCCGCCCACCAGATAGCCCAACGCGCTGAACAGGGTGCTGCAGGTGACGTGCAGGGCCAGGTTCCGGTTGCGCATTTCCCCGCCGCTTGCCTCGGCAAAGTAGGCCATGGAGTTAATGAGGTGGCCTCCGTTAAAGCAGCCGGTGACCCCGCGGGCCAGAATCAAAGTGGGCGCGTTGCAGCAAAAGCAGAGAATGGTTTGCCCTACGGCGCTTCCCAACACCGTAATGGTGAGGATGGGCCCTCGGCCGTAAGCGTCGCTGAGCCTTCCCCAAAACGGCGCCAGCAGAAAGGAAAAAAAGCTCATGGCGGCAAAGGCAATGCCAAACATATAGTCGGGAATTCCCAGTCCGCTGATGATGGCGGGGGTGATGGGAAACGCCATGGGGCAAGCCATCGCATAGAGGAAAAACCAGGGGAAATACCGGCGCAGGGTGAGGGGAGAGGGCTTACTGTTCATAATACTTCATCAGCTCCATGGCTTTTTCCACAGTAATGTTGGCTTTAAAACAGCCCATCTCCAGCGTGGAATACCCTCCCATGACGTTGGCCATCTGCATGGATTTTATCATGTCCCACCCCTGGCAGATGCCGTAAATGATTCCCGCCAGGAAGTTGTCTCCGGCGCCAGTGGTGTCCACGGGGATCAGGTGCTCCACCGCCCCCACCCGGACGATTTCCCCGTCCAGCAGCGCCATGCAGCCGGATTTGCCCGTCTTGACCACCGGGTATTTGACGTATTCTCCCAAGCAGCGCAGCGCCTCCTCAGGAGTGGCGGTGTCGGTCAGCTTCATGGCCTCTTTGTCGTTGGGGACGAACACGTCGGTGTGGCGGAGGATGTGTTTGTAATTTTCCAGCCGCAGCTGGTCGCTCCAACCCACGTCGTAGACAACGATGGTGCCGTCCTGTTTAAGTTTTTTTAGCACCGCCTCGCTTTGAGGGGCAAAGCACACCTGGCTGCCTTTCAAAAAGTCGTAGACCTCCTGGTCGGAAAGGTCCGCGTCGGACGCCCGTTCGTTGTAGGCAAGGAAGGAGCGGTCTTCCGGAAAGGAAAAGACGCTGGTAATCACCACCGGCTTGCCCTTCCCGCGGTACAGGTTGTGCACGTTGTGAAAGCCCTCCTGCTCCAGTAGCTGCAGGGAAAAACGGCTGAGCAGGTCGTCTCCCAGAAAGGTGCCCAACTTGGCGGGAATCCCCATCCGGGAAAGCAAAATGGGCAGAACCTGAGGGCCTCCCCCCAGCTGAATTTCGAACCGTTCGGCAAACACTTCTTCCCCCAATAAGGGAAAACCGGGGAATCCGGCAAATATCATGTCAACGTTCATCTGCGCAATTACGGCAACTCGGCTCATAGAGATACCTCACCGTCCTAACATGGGGGATTCAGACAGTTTCAGTATACAGGAAAACCTTTTCCTGTCAACCTGGAAACATAGATTCCGCAGCCCCACCCTCTTTTTCGTCTGTCTGACCGAAAGGAAGTCGGCAGACTGCAAAATGTGACAGAAAAATGGTTTGGACAAAGGGTTTGCACTTTGAAAGATTTACAGCAGGGTTATAAATTATGAAAAATTGAAAGAAATCATTGACAGGAAAAGGTTTTCCTATATAATAGTGACAACAAAGCAAGGATGCGGATGGGGAGGGGCCATGCAGGTCGACATCAAATTCATTGCCAGAAAAGCCGGAGTGTCGCCGGCAACGGTTTCCAGAGTGCTGAACGGCACCAAACCGGTGAGCAAGGCCCTGCAGGCCCGAGTGCTGGAGGAAGTGGAGCGCTACGGCTACCGGCCCAATTCCCTGGCCCGGGGACTGATTCAGGGAAAATCCAGCTTAATCGGCGTCATTGTGCCCAATGTGTCGGATTTGTTCCACGCCAAGGTGATTTCGGGCATCGAAGCCGGCGCCAACGAGCACGGGTACAACGTCATCCTCTCCAACATCTACACCGATATGGAGCGGCAAAAACGGGCCTTTGCCATTCTCAGGGAGCGCCGGGTGGACGGCATCATCCTGCTCCACGAAAACACCCCCCGGCAGATGGAGGAAATTCTCCCCCTGGTGGAGGTTCCCCTGGTGCTGGCCAGCGTCAATGTTCCCGGTTCTTGCCTACCCACCGTTGGCATCGACGACGAGCGGGCCGCCTACGACACCGTCTCCTATTTGATTCGGCTGGGCCACCGGCGAATTGGCGGCATCTTTGTGTCGGACAGCTACACCCTCAACGATTTGCGGCGGCGCGGCTACCTGCGAGCCATGGCGGAACACGGCCTGCCGGTGGAGGAGCGGTATCTGGTCACCGCCGCCTGCACCATGGAGGAGGGAGAGGCCGCCGCCGAGCAGCTGTTCCGGGAAACCCCGCCTCCCACTGCTTTGTTCTGCGTGGCGGACGAACTGGCTCTGGGGGCTGCAAACTATCTGCTGGACCGGGGCTACCGGCTGCCGGAGGATGTTTCCATCACCGGATTTGACGACATCAATTTGGCTTCGGTGCTGCGGCCCAAGCTCACCACCATCCACCAGCCCATGGAGGAAATCGGCCGCCAGGCCGCCGGGATGCTCCTTTCCTTAATGAAGGGAGTCCCCCTGGAGCAGACCCATGTGGTGCTGCCCCACCGGCTGATTGTGCGGGAAAGCTGCTGCCCGCCCCGGGACGCTTTGTAATTTGTAATTGGAACTGGGCCTGTATCTGGCAGGCTGACAATAGCCCGATCCGAACGCTCTTGAATTATGGAATGGAGGTATCTTCCCGTATGAAAAAGGTGTTATTGATTGTCCTTAGCATCTGCCTCATTCTCGGCCTGACATCTTGCACCAATTCAAGCGCACCTAGTCCCGCATCTTCGCAGGCGGCGTCCCCTGCGGGGCAGGGCTCCGCATCTCCGTCGGCTTCCGCGCCGGCTCCCGCTGCCGAGCCCGTCACCATTACCTTTGGCATGTGGGACGAAAACCAAAAGCCTACATACGAGCAGATTATCGCAAAATTTATGGAGGAAAACCCCAACATCAAGGTGGAGCTGATTCTGACTCCCTGGGACCAGTACTGGACCAAGTTGGACGCCGCGGCGGGGTCCAAAAATGATCCGGACGTTTACTGGATGAACGTGTATATGCCCAAATATGCCGACGCCGGCGTGCTGGAGCCTTTGGACAGCTACATCGCCGCCGACAAGGTGGACTTAAGCCTCTGGGCGGAAGGTGCCGTCTCCATGTACCAGTACAATGGCAAACAGTGGGGCATTCCCATCAACTCGGACAGCGTCGTGGTGGCCTACAACAAGGCGATTTTTGACAAGTACGGCGTGGAGTATCCCAAAGAGGGATGGACCTGGCAGGATATGGTGGACCTCGGCGCCCAGTTGCGGGATAAAATTGCCGCCGCGGGAGGCAGCGAGTACCCCATGGTCATGGAGCTGGACGGCCAGCCCTCGTACCTCCAGTTTATCACCCAGAACGGCGTCAACCTCTATCCCGACCTGCAGACCCAGAACTGGGCGGCTCCCGGCACCATCAAAGCTTTTGAGGACATCGTGGCCCTGATGGACGCCAACATCATGCCTCCCAACAAGGTCCTTTCCGACACCAAGGGCACCGACTTGTTCATCTCCGGACGGGCGGCCATGGTCTACGTGGGCAGCTGGAAAGCTATTGTGCTGGATGAATGCGACATCGCCAAAGACATCGGCCTTGTCACCATGCCCAAGAAGGACGACAACAACAAGTGCGCCGTTGGCGGCATCAGTTTTGCCATGAGCGCCAACTCCAAGAACAAGGACGCCGCCTGGACCTTCCTGAAATACATGGCGGGGGAGGAGTCCTCCAGAATGCAGGCGGAAGCCAGAATTATGATGCCTGCCTGCATCTCCGCCCAGGAATTCTATTCTCCGCAGTTTAAGAACATTCCCGCCGAGGTGTTCCCTAAACAGGCCAACATTTCGGCGCCTTATCCCTTCCATCCGGCGGGACCCAGTTGGGGTCAGGACCAGACCGATATCACCAACAAGATTTACAACAAGGAAATTACCGCCGAAGAGGGCTGCAAGCAGCTGGCCGAAATTTCCCAGAAGTACATCGACGAATACAACAAGAAATAACGCCATCACTTATTGCACTTTCAGCGCCGGAAGCCCGGCGGAGAAAACATCCGCCGGGCTTAATTGATTGATTTTGCACAGGGGGCGGTATCGTGCTGCAACGGAAAAGATGCAGCCGGCAGGCACGCAGGGAGGCCGTTTCGGCCTATCTGTTTATTCTGCCTCTGCTTCTTGGTTTGGGTGTCTTCAACGTCTATTCCTTTGGGGTAAACAT
>JAKPGH010000012.1 GCA_029550985.1 Bacillota bacterium | reverse complement strand
TTGAACTGGGTCATCCGGCTCAGCTCCCCAAAGGGGATGTAGCATTCCAACACCCAGGCCAGTTCCGCATGGGTGTGAGCGTGGCTTTGCATAAAGAGGATGCTTTTTTCGGGGTCGATGCCGCAGGCCATCAGCAGCGCCAGAGCGCGCAGGGAATTGGCCCGCAGCTCCTTGGGGTTCTGCCGAACCGTCAGCGAGTGAAGGTCTACCACACTGTAGATGCAGTCGTACTCATCCTGCAGCTTCACCCAGTTTTGCAGTGCACCCAGATAATTGCCTAATGTAAAGACTCCAGTGGGCTGTATGCCGGAAAAGATTACCTTTTTCTTGCTTGCTTCTGCCATGGTTTCCTCCTGTTATCCCTGCTTTGGCAGGAAAAATCATAAGGTTGCGAAATGTTACAGCGCCTTGGCGATGATTTCCACCGCTTTTACAATCTGCTGGTCGGTGGGCGCGCCAAAGGTCATCCGGAAGGAAGGGGAGCAGCCGCCCTCCCGGGCCAAAAAGGCGTTGCCCGGCACCACCGCCACCTTGTGCTCCCGAATCAGCCGAAGGCAAAACTCGCTGCTGTCCGCCACATGGGGCAGGGTGCACCAGACAAAGAGCCCGCCTTGAGGCCTGGTAAACTCCAGCTTGCCGGATGGGATTTGGCCGAGAGCATCCAGCATCACCTGGCATTTGCGCCGGTAAATCTGGCCGATGGTTTGAATGTGCTCCCGCAGGTTGTACTCGGTTAAGAAGCGGTAGCAGAGCAGCTGCGAGAGCATGCCGGTATGGACGTCGGCGCACTGTTTGGCCACCACAAACTTGTTGAACATCCCCTCAGGCAGCGCCATGTATCCCACCCGGATGCCGGCGGAAAGAATTTTGGAAAAGGTCCGGGCGTAGATGACCAGCCCCTCGGTGTCCATGGACTTGATGGAGGGCAGCGCTTCGCCGGCAAAGCGCAGGTCGCCGTAAGGGTCGTCTTCAAAAATCACAACACCGTACTTCTTTGCCAGTTGGTAGCAGCCTTTCCGCTTTTCCAACGACATGGTCTTTCCGGTGGGATTTTGAAAGTTGGGGATGAGGTAAAGAAACCGTACCCTCGGCTGCTCCCGCAGGGCTTGTTCCAGTCGGTTTAAGTCGATGCCGTCCTCCTCCATGGGAATCCCCACCAGGTTGACCCCGTAGGAGCGAATGCAGTTGAGGTTGCCCACAAAGGAGGGGTCCTCGCAGAGCACGGTGTCCCCTTCGTCGCAGAGCACCTTGGCGGTCAAATCCATGCACTGCTGTGCTCCCGAAACGATGAGCAGGTCGTCGTTGTCGGAAAAGCTGTTGTGCTCCTCCCGCAGGTACTTCTTGAGCGCCTCCCGCAGGGGGGGATGCCCCTCGCTGACGGAGTAGAGCAGAGCGGAATGCAGGTCATGGTCCCGAATTTCGTTCATGATTTGGCCGATGGCCTCGACGGGAAGAGCCTCCACCGCCGGAGTCCCCGCGGAAAGGGAAATCACTTGAGGGTCGGCGGCATATTTGAAAATCTCCCGTACGGCGGAGGGTTTCATATTTCTCATTTTATTGGAGATATAATATTCCATGCAAACGGCCTTCTTTCTGTGACAAGGCTTTTCCTAATCATACCATGTCGCAAAAACTTTGGCAACAAAATGTGAACAAATCATCGAAATACAAGGCCGTGCCGCCGCTATAGAAGTACCCCCGCACCAAGAACAAACCGGGAAGGGTCCGTTCCTTGTGCGGGGGTGAAGATGGCATATGCCTTAGTCACTTTTTCCTGGCGGTAAGCAGAGCCGTGCTTCCTGCTGTCAAGCCCAACAGAATCACCGGCAGCACGGCGGGCACACCGGTTCTGGGGTTGTCGGTGTCTGTTCTTGTCACCACTCCGGATACGTCGTCCAGAATATCCGAGATGTCCGGGCGAGAGGAAACTTCCGGTATGGATTCATCCGGGCTGACCTGGGCAAAAGCGGTTACCCCCAGACTGGCCAGCAACGCAAGAACAACGGCAAGGGCCGCCAATGGTTTGAGTATGGTTGACATAATCAATCTCCTTTCAGTGTGCTGCCTATAGTCTGCCGCGGTGATAAGGATTCTATACCCGAAAGTTGCTGCAAGTGACAGGAAAAATTCCGTGGGATTCGGCAAAAATCGCTTTATTCGCTCCGGACGGGTCGATATACTGATAAATAGAAAATACGTGTAAGGGGATATGTTATGAAAATTTCGGCCGAGGTTTACGGCACCCTGCCGGATGGAAGAGAAGTTTATTCCTACACTTTGGAAAATAAAACCATGAAGGTGGAAATTTTAAATTACGGAGGCATCATCAAAAATTTATACGTTCCCGACCGCAACGGCCGAATCGCCGATGTGGTGCTGGGCCATGCCGGATTCGAGCAGTACCTGGAAAACAAGGGCCATCTGGGCTGCGTGGTGGGGCGCAACGCCAACCGGATTGCCGGAGCCTCCTGCACCATCTTTGGGGAAACGGTTCAGTTGGAGGCCAACAACGGAGCCCACAACCTTCACAGCGGCTCCAACAACCTGGCCCACCGGCTCTTTACCGCCGAAGTCCACACCTTCAACAACCTCCCCGCCCTGCTGCTTTCCCACACCATCGAGGATGGCAGCGACGGCTTTCCCGGTAACTTAATCGTCACCATCGCCTATGCCCTGACGGAGGACA
>JAKPGH010000008.1 GCA_029550985.1 Bacillota bacterium | reverse complement strand
AGCATCTGGCCATTTCCACCCAGGGCCTGAGCGAAGAGTATCCGCTTTGGTCGTCCAGCCTGCTCAACCTCATTCAAAACGCGGAAAAACGCCTGTCCAGGTAGTACATACAGTTTACCATACCAAAAGCTTCCATACAAGACCGCCATTCGGTAAACAAAACCAGATAATGCAACACCATAACCGTTAGCAAGTGGCCCGCAAGGCCACTTTTTCTTTTCCCGAAATGCTCTATTTGACCAGACAACTTTATAAAATGTTGCTTTGTCTATTTTTTCCAAATAATTCAAAAAATTCCTTTATTTCTTTCCAAAAACGTCATCGTTTATAGGAAATTCTTCGATATTTATAAAAAATTGTGTATTTTCTTTTGCGGGATAATGGGCTATAATGAAAGAAAACGCAATTCTTGCAATTTTTCGCCGAAGATTGGAAATTTGAGGTGTGTGAGGTGATTTGGTAGCAACTATTGGTGGCATGGCATCTTTCCGTGCCAATACATATAGGTCCCCTTTTTAGGCTATCTTTTTCCCCTAAATAGACCACTTGTATTGCAAACTGGAGGAGGCTGGCTTTATGAAATCCATTAAACTTAAGCTTATCACGCTGTTTACACTAGTTATTTTCCTTGTAACCTTGTGTTTGGGGTTTGTTTCCATTGTCATCACCAAAAACACCCTACTGGAAACGGCCCTTTATGATTTGGAAGTTATGGCGTCATCCGAAGCCAAATATATGGCGGCCAAACTGGATGCCGAGATGCGCTATGTCGATGCTCTGGCCCAAAACTCCACCATCATCAGCGAAGCTGTTCCCATCGGCAGAAAAATCGGCCTGTGCGAAGCGGAAGCCCAGCGTTCCGGCTACATATATTTTGCCACTGTGGACGCTAAGGGAAAGGCCCAGGTGCTGACCGAAGACAAGCCAACGTATGATGTTTCCAATGAGGAATTTTTTCAAAAGGCCATAAGCGGGGAACTGACCCTCTCCGACCTTACATTCGATGAAAACAATCAGCCCATCTTCACCATTGCCGCCCCCATCGTCATCAATGGCCGGCAAACCGGGGTGTTCTTCGGCCGCAAAGACGGCATGGCCCTGAGCCAGATGGTGGGAGAAATTTCTTATAAAGAAACCGGTTACGCCTATTTAATCAATAACGAAGGAACCGCTGTCGCACACCCCAACAGCGAATGGGTGACGTCACAGAACAACCTCATCGCCCAAGCCGAAACCAACCCGGATTACGCAGACCTTGCTGCCATCGCCCAACATATGATTACCCGGGAGGTAGGCAGCGGTTCCTATGACTTTGAGGGAACCAACAAACTGGTGGGCTATGCCCCCGTCGAAGGCACTCCTTGGATTCTTGTTCTGGCGGTGGAATCGTCCGAAATATTGGCTCAAGTCAACGCTTTGACCAACACCCTGATCACTCTTTGCCTCATTGTGGTCGGTGTGGGCGCCGTCGTTTCCTTCCTGGTCAGCTCCGGCATTGCAAGGCCCATCCGCAAAATTACCCAGGCGGCCCAGCAAATTGCCGACGGCGACTTTAATGTAGAACTGAAGGTAAAATCCAAGGACGAAGTGGGCAAGCTGGCGGAAGCCTTTGGGCGCACCATCGAACGGCTGTCCAACTATCAGGGATATATCGATGAGATTTCCGACGCGCTGCAAAGCGTGGCCCAGGGCGATTTGCTGGTAGAGCTGCACCGGGATTATAGCGGCAAATTCCAAAAAGTTAAGGTCAATCTGGAGGCCATGTTGGACAATCTCAACTCCACCCTGCTGCAAATTAACCAGTCGGCCCTGCAGGTGGACAGCGGCGCCCAACAGGTGGCCCACGGCGCTCAGTCCCTTTCCCAGGGCGCCGCGGAGCAGTCCAGCTCCGTCGAGGAGCTTTCCGCTTCTCTCAACGAAGTCAATGCCCAGGTACATAAAAACGCCGAAAACGCATATCTTGCCCAGGAAAAAGCAAAAAGCGCCGGCGAAGAGCTGAAAAAGAGCAACGAACAGATGAAGAACATGGTCGCCGCCATGGGCGAAATTACCGTCAAGTCCTCCGAGATTTCCAAGATCATCAAGATCATCGACGACATTGCCTTCCAAACCAATATCCTGGCCCTCAACGCCGCGGTGGAGGCCGCACGGGCCGGCAGCGCCGGAAAAGGCTTCGCCGTGGTGGCCGACGAGGTGCGCAACCTGGCGGCCAAATCCGCGGAAGCCGCCAAGAAGACAGCCGAACTGATCGAAACTTCCGTTGCGGCAGTTTCACAGGGAGAACAGATTGCGGAGGACACCTTAAAGCGCTTGGTGGAAGCGGCCGAAAAGGCGAAACTGGCCGTGCAGTCCATTCGGGAAATTGAAAACGCCACCAGCGAGCAGGCGGTGTCCATCGAACAGATCAACGAAGGCTTGACCCAGGTTTCCGCCGTGGTGCAGACCAACGCCGCCACCGCCGAGGAAAACTCCGCCGCCAGCGAAGAATTGGCCGCCCAGGCTCAGACCTTGCTGTCGGAAGTCAGCAAGTTTAAACTGGCCGGCGCATCCAAAGTTTCCGCCTGCGCCTTGGAACTGGAAGAAGCGCCCGGCGACCCGACTGCCGACGAAAGCGAAAACAAAGAGGAATCCCGCATGAGCCTTTCCTATGCGGGCAAATATTAACGGGCGCATAACCCGACCACAAAACCTATTAAGAGCTTTCACTTTTCCGTGAAAGCTCTCTTTTTTTGCAAAAAGGAACCGCGGCAAACACACTGCCGCGGTTCCTTTTTTAAACTGGAATATCATTGGTCTCGCCCTCGAAATACCGTCTTGCCAGCTCCACAAAATCCTCGGCAGCCATGGGAAGGTATCGGTTGCGGCGATGGCAGGCCACCAGGTTCCAGGTGGGGCGGCCGGAAAGGCGAAAACAGGCCACGTTGGGGTTGTTTCTGGCGTAGTAATAGGGGACGATGGAACAGCACATGCGGTTCTGCACCATGGCCACATTGGTGCGGTTACTGGCCGTTTCCAAAAAAATGTTGGGCCGAATGTTGTGGGCGGCAAAAAGAGGGTCCAAAATTTCCCGCTGGGTGGAGGCGCGGGACATCAGGCAGAAGGTCAAGCCCTCCAATGACGCAAAATCCACGGTAGCCAAGGGCTCGCCTTTGGGAGCCGCTCCTTTTGCCAGCGTATGGTCCAATGGGGTAATCAAAACAAACTCCTCGGTCAGCAGCGTTCGGCAAACCAAATCGGGAAGGGAGGGTTCCTTTATGGTGAGAAAGCCCAAATCCAGCTCGTCCCGCAGCAACAGGTCGATTTGGCGCTTGACGCTCATCTCCTGGGGCAAAACGTTCATCTCCGGATAAAGGGCGTAAAACTGAGGATAGACGTTGGCAAACATCTCCATTCCCCGTTCCGGCGCAAAGGCAAGGGACAGAGTGCCCCGCTTTTGGTCGGCCAAGTCGTGGATTTTGCGGTACGCCTCCTGTTGGAGGGATAAAATCCGCCTGGCGTAATCCACATACACCTCTCCGGCCGGAGTCAGGCCCAAATTGCCCCGCTGGCGGTAAAAGAGCTGCACCCCCAGCTCCCCCTCCAGTTTGAGCAGCTGCTGGTCCAAAGCCGACTGGGTAATAAACAGCTTGTTGGCCGCCTTGGTGATGCCGCCCTCCTGCGCAATGGTAAGAATATAGGTAATCAGCTTCATATCCATAGGCTACATCTCCCGCTTGAAAAAAGGCCCCCGGTTCCGTTGGAGAGCCGAGGGCATTTTGACAGGTATCGCGGCGTCTATCGGCGAATGAGCACAACCGATACGTCGTTGACATTGGTTCCGGTGGGGCCGGTGAAAATCAGTCCGCCCGATGCCTGCAAGGCTGTATAGGCATCGTTGTTGGCCAGAACGTCGTGTATCCGAATTCCCTTTTCCAGCAGGGCACCGTATGTTTCATGGGTGACAAAGCCACCCGCGGCGTCGGTAGGGCCATCGGTGCCGTCGGAGCCCACCGAGAAAACCGCCGTGTTTACAAGGCCCGCAATGCCTTGCGCCGCCGCAAGGGCAATTTCCTGGTTGCGGCCGCCTTTGCCCTTGCCGGTCAGATGTACTACCGTCTCTCCCCCCAGGAGAAAGGCGAGAGAGCGGTCGGTGTTTTGATGATAACGGGCAAGGGCCGCAAGCATCGCCCCTGCTTCCCTTGCCACGCAGTTGAGGCTGTCGGTTAAAACCAACGGTTGGTACCCCAGTTCCCGGCAGGCGTCGGCAGCCGCCGAGCAAAGTTCGCGGACACTGCCCGTCACAACAGTCTCCACATTGTCCAGCAGCTTAGGCGTCTCCTGCATCAGGCAGGCCCTGGCGCCTTCCGAAAGCTTCAGCCCGTACTTTTCCACAATGGCAAGGGCGTCGGCGCAGGTGCTGGAATCGGGGTATGCGGGGCCGGAGGCAATCATATCCAGAGGGTCGCCGATGATGTCGGACAACACAATGGTGAACACCCTGGCAGGGGAACAGTGTTTGGCAAAGCGGCCGCCCTTTACCGCCGAAAGGCGCTTGCGGATGGTGTTGATCTCCACAATGTCGGCGCCGCAGGCCAGCAGGCTCTGGGTAACCTGTTGCAGTTCGGTCTGCTGGACCAAAGGCGCCTCAAACAGGGCGGAGCCGCCGCCCGACAGGAGAAACACCACGGTGTCCTCCTCGGTCAGGTCGTCGGTGAGGGCCAGCACCTCCTCGGTGGCGGAAAAGGTGTCGAAATCGGGGACCGGGTGTCCGGCCTCCCGGATGAGCAGGTTGCCGATGGGGCCTTCCGAATAGCCGTGCTTGGTGATGACAATGCCGCCGTCCAACCGGTCGCCGATGCAATCGGAAGCCACCTTGGCCATGGCCCAGGCCGCTTTTCCCACCGCCACCAGCAGCAGCCTGCCGGCGGCGGGGAATTGGCAGCCCTCCAGGGCCCGGCGCACGGCGGCATCGGGCCGGACGCGGCTGATGGCCTCCGATACAATATAGTTGCAGTCCTTACGCAAATCCATAAAAGCCTCCTTCGCCATCGGAAAAGCCCGACCGCGGTGTGATAATCAGGAACGGGGAATAAGGGCCAATTCCTCCAAAATTGCGTGCAGCTTTTCCTTTTCTTCCGGGCGAAGTTCCGCAATGGGTTCGAGGCACTTGCCAACGGGAATGCCCTGCTGCACCAGACCTTCCTTAATCACGGCGGGAAAAGTTCCCATCGAGCAGGCGATGCGAAGAGGGTTGAGGCGCAACTGGGCCTCCAGGGCGCCCGCCAAGTCGCCTTGCTGATACTTGTCGTAGATGTCGGCAACCAAACGGGGTGCCACGTTGGCGCAGGAGGCGATGGCGCCCGACGCGCCGTAGCACAGGCCGGCATAAATTAGGGTATCGCGGCCCAGCAACACGTGAAAATCGGGCAGATGGCGGGTCAGGCGGATATATTCCGCGGTGTTGGTAAAGTCGCCGGTGGAGTCCTTGACACCGATGATGTTGGGGATTTCCGCGAGACGCGCCATAGTCTCGGGCTCCACGGTGATGTTGGTTTTGGGTTTGTTGTTGTAGACGATGATGGGCAGGCGGGTGCTTTCCGCAATGGTCTTGAAGAATTGGTACAGCTCGCTTTGGGTCTGGGAAATGAACATGGGTGTGAGAACCGACACCGCGTCGATGCCGGGGATTTGCTCCAAAATGCGGATTTGTTGGATGACGCCCCGGGTGGTGATATGGTTGGCGCCGGCATACACGGCCACCCGGCCGCCTACCGCCTCCACGGTCACTTCCAGCAGTTTGCGGTACTCCTCGTTGCTCACGGCGTAGAATTCTCCCGTGGTGCCCATGGGGAAGACGCCGTGGACGCCGTTGGCAATGAGGAACTCAATCATTTGGCGATAGACATCGAAGTTGATGGTACCGTCCTCATGAAAGGGGGTTACAATAGGTGGGATGATACCCTTAGGTGCGAACAAGTGGCATAGCCTCCTTTAGGAAGATGGCGGTTACAACGACTCGATGCCAGTCAGCATTTTATAGTACTTAATGATGGAACTGTGGTCGTCCTGTCCACAGCCGTGATGGTGCAGCCACTGGAACACTTCCTGAACGGCGGCGGTCATGGGAACGGGGGCTCCCACGCTGTGGGCGCATTCCAGAGCATTGTTCAGGTCCTTGATGTGCAAATCGATTTTAAATCCGGGCTTGTCGTTGCCCTGGAGCATCATGGGCGCCTTGGCCTCCATGACGGTGGAGCCGGCAAGGCCGCCGCGGATGGCCTGGAACACCAGTTCCGGGTCTACGCCGGCCTTTTTGGCCATCACCAGAGCCTCGGAAAGGGCCTGAATGTTGCAGGCCACGATGATTTGGTTGGCCAGCTTGGTGGTGTTGCCGGCGCCGATGTCGCCGCAGCGGACCACCGACGCGCCCATGGTTTGCAGCAGGGGCTTAAAGCGGTCAAAGACTTCCTGCTTGCCGCCCACCATAAAGGAAAGGGTGCCGTCGATGGCTTTGGGCTCGCCGCCGGAAACAGGGGCGTCCAGCATTTCGATGCCGCGTTTGGCAAGCTCGGCGGCAATTTCCTTGGACGCCATGGGGTTGATGGAGCTCATGTCGATGAACACGGTGCCGGGGCGCATGTGAGCCGCCACGCCGTTTTCGCCCAGCATCACTTCCTTGACCTGGGGGCTGTTGGGGAGCATGGTCAGCACCACGTCGCAGGTTTGTCCAATCTCGATGTTGCTGGCGCTCTTGGCGCCGGCTTTTACCACTTCGTCAACGTTGGCCTGATGCAAATCGTTGACGGTCAGGTCGTATCCCGCCTTGAGAATGTTCTTCGCCATGGGTTTTCCCATGATTCCAAGACCGATTAATCCAACTTTCATGGTAATATCCTCCTTATCCGATCCAGTGATTGGTTTATCAAATAAAGTTTTATAGAAACAGCGTCAATAGGGGAACGGTGAGCAAAGAAGTCAATGTGGACAAAAACACGCATTTGGACGCAAATTGGGCGTCCGCCCCGTATTTTCCCGCCAGAATGGCGGTGGTGGAGCCGATGGGCATTCCGGTCAACACCACGCTCACCGCTGCGAGCAGAGAATTGACCCCCAATGCTCGAAGGCCGGCCAGACAGATGAACGGCAACAGAATCTGCCGGACAAAGGCAAGGTACAGCACCCTTTTGTCCAGGAACGCCCGGGGGGAAAGGTCGGCCAGCATGGCCCCCACCAACGCCATCGCCAGCGGGGAGGTGGAAGCGCCCAGGTTTTGAATGGCGGTATCCACAAAAGCGGGCAACGGAATTTGCAGCACCATGCGGGCAAGGCCGAGTCCCACGGCGATGAGGGCGGGATTGAGCAGGACCTTCTTGAGCCGCTCCGCAGTGTCCATGGACGTAAAGAGGGAGATGCCGGCGCTCCACATGAAAACCCGGGTGGGAATGATGAACAGCGAGGCGAGGAACAACCCCTGCGCCCCATAAGCGCCGGCGATAATGGGAAGCCCCGCAAAACCCGCGTTGCTCACAAGGGTTCCGTATTGCAAAATGCATCGCTCGCGTGGGGGAACACGCCGGTACAGCAGTTTCCCCAGAACAAGGGCAATCAGCGACATGCCGGTGGCGATGGCGACTGCCCCCGCGCCCTCGACCAGATATTCCAGCCGAAATTCGGTGTGAAAGGAGGCGAATACCAGACAGGGCAGGGTAATTCGAACCACCCATTCGGTGAGCCGCTGCTGCGCCACGTCGTCCAAAATGCCGACCTTTTTGCCGTAACAACCCACCGCAAGGTAGAGGAAGAGAACCGCTTGGACGTTGAGCATTTGAAAAAAGCTGTTCATGCTATGCCTTTCTGTCGAACGTTCACCTCAGTGATTCGATTGCAGATATCAGGTGATGGGGGCCGGATTGAAGATGCACAAGTCGTTGTGGTAGCCGTATTGGTCGGAGTAGGGCTGTTTGCGTCCGCTGGCGACATCCAGAATCAGCCGAAACAGCTGGGTTCCCACCTCGGGAATGGTCGCTTCCCCCGTGGCGATGGGGCCCGCGTTGAGGTCGATTAAATCAAACCAGTGATTTTTCATCTCGTTGCGGGAGCAGACTTTGATGACGGGGGCCACACTCAAACCGTAGGGGGTGCCGCGGCCGGTCATAAACACCTGCAAGCCGATGCCGCTTGCCAGCTGGCAGGG
>JAKPGH010000319.1 GCA_029550985.1 Bacillota bacterium | reverse complement strand
AGGCTGCTCGTATTGCTTTGACCCGTCACATCAAGCGCGGTGGTCAGGTTTGGATTAAAGTGTTCCCCGACAAGCCCATCACCGAGAAACCTGCAGAAACCCGCATGGGTTCCGGTAAAGGTAGCCCCGAGTACTGGGTGGCTGTGGTAAAGCCCGGCCGCATTCTGTTCGAAATTGGCGGAGTGAGTGAAGAACTTGCCCGGGAAGCCATGCGCCTCGCCATGCACAAGCTGCCAATCAAGTGCAAGTTTGTGGCAAGAGAGAAAGAATAAGGAGGGTTAAGGCATGAAAGCATCCGAAATCAGAGAACTCTCCGATCTGGAATTGCAGGATAAGCTCAAGGATCTGAAAGCTGAGCTGTTTAACCTTCGTTTCCAGCACGCCATCAACCAACTGGAAAATCCTATGCGGCTGAACCACGTCAAGAAGGATATTGCCAGAATCAAGACGGTTATGAATCAGCGCAAGGCTGGCGTGACTAAGTAGAAGGGAAGGAGGAGCACGCAATGAGCGATCGGAACCTGAGAAAAACCAGGGTCGGCAAGGTGGTTAGCGACAAGATGGACAAAACTGTCGTGGTCGCCATCATCGACAACGTCCGCCATCCCCTGTACAAGAAGATTATTAAGCGCACCGTTCGCATCAAAGCCCACGACGAGCACAACGAGTGCGGCATTGGCGACACGGTGGAAATTATGGAAACCCGCCCCCTTTCCAAAGAAAAACACTGGAGGGTAGTCTCCATTCTGGAAAAAGCGAAGTAAGCTTTGCCTAGGCGGAACTTATACTACGCTGATTTAAGCGCCCTGCAAAGGGTAGTCGTGCGGCGGTCGCATACCTGCCGCATGCAGGTAAATTGGTGAAAGGAGAAAACGCACCGTGATACAGATGCAAACCTACCTTAAGGTAGCTGACAATACCGGCGCCAAAGAGCTGATGTGCATCCGGGTGCTGGGCGGTTCCAAAAAGAAGTACGCCGGCATTGGCGATGTGGTTGTGGCTTCTGTGAAGAAGGCCACGCCGGGCGGCAGCGTCAAAAAGGGCGAAGTGGTAAAGGCTGTCATTGTTCGCACAGCCAAGGGACTTCGCCGGGACGATGGAAGCTACATTCGCTTTGACGACAACGCCGCTGTCATCATCCGCGAAGATAAAAACCCGAGGGGTACGCGTATCTTTGGGCCGGTGGCCAGAGAACTGCGCGAAAAGGATTATACCAAGATTCTAAGCCTTGCCCCCGAAGTACTGTAAAGGAGGTGTCCTGGTAAATGGAACACAAAAAAATTCATGTTAAAACCGGCGACACCGTCGTGATCCTGTCCGGTAAGGATAAGGGCAAAAAGGGTAAAGTTCTTCAGGTAAGCCCCAAAGAAGGTAAAGTCATTGTGGAAGGCTGCAACATGGTCTCCAAACATGTAAAGCCCCGCAAGATGGGCGAGCCTGGCGGCATTATCAAGGCCGAAGCGGCCATGTACTCCAGCAAGGTGCAGCTTGTCTGCCCCAACTGCGGCAAGCCCACCCGCGTAGGCCACAAGATCCTGGAGGACGGTCAGAAGCTCCGCGTCTGCAAGAACAAATCTTGTGGCGAATCGTTCTAGGAAGGGAGGATAAGACATGAGACTGAAGGAACAGTACAAAACCGAAATTGCACCAGCTCTGATGAAGAAGTTTGGGTACAAGAGTGTCATGCAGATCCCCCGCCTGGACAAGATTGTCATCAACGTTGGTTGTGGTGAAGCCAGAGACAACCCCAAGGTGTTGGAGGCCATTCTCGGCGATCTGGCCAAGATTACCGGCCAGAAGGCAGTGATCTGCAAAGCCAAGAAGAGCGTGGCCAACTTCAAAGTGCGTGCGGGTATGCCCATTGGTGCCAAAGTCACCCTGCGCGGAGATAGAATGTACGACTTCATGGAAAGACTGTTCTATGTTGCTCTGCCTCGCGTTCGCGACTTCCACGGCATTTCCCCCAACGGCTTCGACGGCAGGGGCAATTATTCCTTTGGTTTGAAGGACCAGCTGATCTTCCCCGAAATTGATTACGATAAAATCGATAAGGTTCGGGGCATGGATATCAGCTTTGTAACAACCGCCAAAACCGACGAAGAAGCCCGCGAGCTGCTCACCATGCTGGGCGCTCCGTTTACAAGGTAAGGAGGTTTCGAAGTGGCAAAAACATCCATGATCGTGAAACAGCGCAGAACTCCGAAGTTTTCCACTCGGTATTATAACCGGTGCAAGATCTGTGGTCGGCCACACGCTTACCTTCGGAAGTTTGGCGTCTGCCGGATCTGTTTCAGGGAGCTCGCCTACAAGGGTCAGATTCCCGGCGTGAAAAAGGCCAGCTGGTAAGCCGGCCGCAATAGCTTAAGGAGGTTGACGGCATGCATATCACCGATTCTATCGCTGACATGCTCACTCGGATCAGAAACGCGAATGCGGCCAAGCATGACACGGTTGATATCCCCGCCTCCAACATGAAGAAGGCCATTGCCAAGATTTTGTTGGACGAAGGGTACATCAAGAATTTTCACGTCATTCAGGACGGCAAGCAAGGTATCATTCGCATTACACTGAAATACGGGCCCGGCAAAACTCAGGTCATCACCGGCCTGCGTCGGGTTTCCAAACCCGGTCTGCGCATCTACACCAGTTGCGAGGACTGCCCCAAGGTACTCAAAGGCTTGGGCATTGCAATTCTTTCCACATCCAAGGGCGTTATGACCGATAAGGAAGCCCGCAAAGCAAACGTCGGCGGCGAAGTGCTCGCCTATATCTGGTAAGGGGGACGGGAGTATGAGCAGAATTGGTAAAAAGCCTATTCCCCTGCCCAAGGGTGTAGACGTTTCCATTCAGGGCAATACTGTCACCGTTAAGGGACCGAAAGGCGCTTTGACCAACACCTTTCATCCGGATATGACGGTCTCCCAGGTGGGAGATGAGCTTGTGGTGGCTCGTCCCAGCGACGCCAAAGAGCACCGCAGCCTGCACGGTCTGACCAGAAGCCTGCTGGCCAACATGGTCACCGGAGTGACCGAAGGCTTCAAGAAGGAGCTGGAGGTCAACGGCGTCGGCTACCGTTGCGCGAAACAGGGCAAGGACCTTGTGATGAACTTGGGTTACTCCCATCAGGTTATCATGCACGAGCCGGATGGCATTACCGTAGAAGTTCCCAATCCCAACAGGATTGTGGTTTCCGGTGCGGATAAGCAAAAAGTGGGCCAGTTTGCGGCCGAAGTGCGCAGCAAGCGTCCCCCCGAACCCTATAAGGGCAAGGGCATCAAATACGTCGGCGAACACATTATCCGCAAGGAAGGTAAAGCCGGCAAAGGTAAAAAGTAAGGGAGGAGTGAGCGCAAATGGTAAAGCAGCATGATTCCAATAAAGCCAGACTCAAGCGCCATTGCAGGCTCCGCAACAAAATTAGCGGAACCGCCGAGCGTCCTCGCCTGAGTGTATTCCGCAGCACCAAGCATATCTATGCTCAGCTGATTGACGATACCAAGGGCGTAACACTGGCAGCGGCCTCCTCTTTGGAAAAGGGCTTTGACATGCCTGGCGGCAACAAGGAAGCCGCCAAAAAAGTGGGTCTGATGATTGCCGAAAGAGCCAAGGCCAAGGGCATTGAGAATGTTGTCTTTGACCGTGGCGGCTACATCTACCACGGCCGCGTGAAAGAGCTTGCCGAGGGTGCCCGCGAGGGTGGCCTCAAATTCTAGAAGAGGAGGAATGCTTTTTGGCTCGAATTGATGCTTCCACGCTCGATTTGCAAGAGCGTGTTGTGTCCATCAACCGTGTATCCAAGACAGTCAAGGGCGGAAGAATCTTTAAGTTCGCGGCCCTGGTTGTGGTGGGCGATGGAGCAGGCATAGTCGGTTACGGTCTGGGTAAGGCCTCCGAAGTTCCTGAGGCCATCCGCAAGGGGATCGAGGATGCCAAGAAGAACCTGCATAAAATCTCTCTGCGGGGCACCACCATCCCCCACGAAGTGATCGGGTCCTACGGCGCAGCTCGGGTTTTGATGAAGCCCGCTCCTCAGGGTACCGGCGTCATTGCCGGCGGTCCTGTCCGCGCCGTCATGGAAGTTTGCGGCATTGGCGATATCCGCACCAAGTGCCTGCGTTCCAACAACCCCATCAACGTGGTAACCGCCACCATCGAAGGACTGAAGTCTTTGCGGGGACCTGCAGAGGTTGCCGCTGTCCGTGGCAAAACCGTGGAAGAAATCTTAGGTTAAGGAGGCGTATCTGAGATGTTGCAGATTAAGTTGAAGCGCAGTACCATCGGCTGCAAGGAAGACCAGATCGCCACCGTGAAATCTTTGGGTCTGAGAAAAGTTGGGCAGGTTGTCACCCAGCCCGATAATCCCTGTACCCGGGGCAAAATTGCGAAAGTAGCCCACTTGGTCGAGGTCACCGAAGCATAACCGCAAGGAGGTGCAAACAACATGAAATTGCATGAGCTATCTCCCGCTCCGGGCGCAGTGCAAAAACCCTTCCGCAAGGGCAGAGGTACGGGTTCGGGGAACGGAAAGACGGCCGGCAGAGGCCACAAAGGCCAGAACGCCAGAAGTGGCGGTGGAGTCCGTCCCGGTTTCGAGGGCGGCCAGATGCCTTTGCAGCGCCGGATTCCCAAACGGGGCTTTAACAATATTTTCGCCAAGTCTTATGCCACTCTCAACGTTTCGGATCTCAACCGCTTTGAGGACGGAGCTGTTGTGGACGCTCAGAGCCTTGTAGAGATTGGTTTGCTCAAAAAGACCCTTGATGGGGTTAAAATTCTGGGCAAGGGCAACCTTGAGCGGAAACTGACCGTGATTGCCAATGCCTTTTCCCAGTCGGCTAAAGAGAAAATTGAACAGGCTGGCGGAAAGGCTGAGGTGATTTAAGTGTTTGAGACGATTCGCAACGCGTGGAAGATTGCTGAACTTCGGAAAAAGCTACTTTTCACCCTGCTGATCATCTTCATTTTCCGCGTTGGCGCAGCCATTCCGGTGCCCTTTATGGTTCCGGAAAACCTCATCAACGTATCCGGTTCGGGATTGTTTGAATACTTTGACATCTTCACCGGCGGCGCTTTCTCCCAGGCAACCCTGTTTGCCATGAGCATTTCGCCCTATATCACCGCCTCCATCGTCCTGCAGCTGTTGCAGGTGGCCATCCCCGCCCTGGAGCAGATGGCCAAAGAGGGGGAAGCCGGCCAGAAGAAGCTCGCCAAGATTTCCAGATACATCACTTTGGGTCTTGCCCTGCTTCAGTCCACAGCCTATTACCTGATGCACCGCAACAGCGGCGCCGTCAAGTACACTACCGGAGCTTCCGGTGTGCTGGCTGCCCTGGTCATCATCCTGTCCTTTACGGCGGGAGCCATGCTGATTGTGTGGCTGGGTGAAAGCGTTGACAAAAAGGGAATCGGCAACGGCATCTCCTTGATTCTGTTTGCCGGTATCGTCTCCCGCGGCCCTCGCGCCATATTGATGCTTTGGGAAATGCTCAAAGCGGGATTTTACGCCCAACAGTACAAGTACTTTGTCTGGGTGCCCCTCATTATCGTGCTCTTCCTTGTCCTGATTGGACTGATTGTGCTGATGACCACTGCCGAGCGCCGGATTCCCATCCAGTACTCCAAGCGGGTGGTGGGCCGGAAGATGTACGGCGGCCAGAGCAGCTACATTCCCGTCAAGGTGACCATGTCTGGCGTTATGCCTATCATCTTCGCCAGTGCGCTGCTCAGCATCCCCAGCATGATTAAAACCTTTGGCAATATCACCAGCGGATGGGGCGCTAAAATTTTGTCGTGGTTTGAGTACACACATCCCGTTTACGCCATCCTCTATCTGATTCTGATCATTGCCTTTAACTACTTTTACGTTGCCATTCAGTACAATCCCATCCAAATGGCAAACGACCTGCGCAAGAACAACGGGGCCATTCCCGGCATTCGTCCCGGAAAGCCCACCGCCGATTTCATTGCCAAGATTATTTCGAGAGTCACTTTGATCGGCGCTTTGTTTATTGCGTTTGTGGCTATTCTGCCCATTTTGTTGGGCGCGGTTGCCAAACTGCCCATTGCCATGGGCGGTACCTCCATCATCATTATTGTCGGTGTGGCTCTGGACACCGTCCGCACACTGGAAAGCCAGATGATGATGCGTCACTACAAGGGCTTCCTTGAATAGAGGGAGGTTGACAACCGTGAAGTTGATTTTCCTGGGAGCACCTGGCGCCGGGAAAAGCACGCAGGCGGAAAAAGTTTCCGAGAGACTTTCAATTCCGGCCATCAGTACCGGAAGCATCCTTCGGGATGCCATCCGCAACGGTACCGAGGCCGGAATGGCCGCCAAACAGTATGTGATGGAGGGAGACCTGGTTCCCGACCAACTGGTCATTCAAATGCTGCGGGACAGAATCGCCCTGCCCGACTGCAAAAATGGCTTTATTCTGGACGGTTTTCCTCGCACGCTTGCTCAGGCCCAGGCATTGGACCGCTTAGGCGTGATCATCGACACGGTGATTGACATCGAAGTTCCCGATGAGGTCATCTTCAAGCGGCTAACCGGTCGCAGACTGTGCAGACAGTGCGGCGACAGTTACCACATCACCGACAAGCCTTCCGCCAAAGGAGACAAATGCGAGTTGTGCGGCGGTGCGCTGACCACTCGCGAGGACGATGACCCCCAGGTTATCGGGAATCGGCTGAAGATCTATCACCAGCAGATAGAGTCACTAAAGGATTACTACCACGCTGCCGGAAAGCTGGCAGTGGTGGCAGGCGACGGCGAAATAGACCAAATCACCACAATGGTGATGGCCATAATCGAGGCATGAGCGCATGATTGTGCTAAAAAATAGTTCTGAGTTGGCGCTGATGCGCATAGCCGGCCGCATTTCGGCCCAAGCTCTTCAGGTGGGGGGCGAAATGGTTCGCCCAGGAGTCACTACGGGGCAGATCAACCAAAAAATTCACGAATTCATTCTAAGTCAAGACGCAATTCCCTCTTTTTTAGGGTATGGAGGATTCCCGGCCAGCGCCTGCATCTCCATCAACGACACCGTCATCCACGGCATCCCCGGGGATGAGGTCATCCAGGAAGGAGATATCGTCTCCATTGACGTAGGGGCGCTGTACAAGGGTTTCCACGGTGACAACGCAGCCACCTTTCCCGCCGGAAGGATTTCCCCCGAGGCACAGCAACTGCTGGACGCCACCAGGGAAAGCCTTTACAAAGGAATCGAAGCTGCCGTCAGCGGCAACCGCGTGGGAGACATCTCCGCGGCCATTGAGCGCAGCATCAAGCCTTACGGCTATGGAATTGTCCGCAAGTTTGTGGGCCACGGCGTGGGGAGAGAAATGCACGAATCCCCCGAGGTTCCAAACTACGGCCTTCCGGGAAGGGGTCCAAGGCTTGCAGTGGGAATGACCATTGCCATTGAACCCATGATCAATCTTGGCAGCCACGACGTGAAAATTCTGTCCGACGGTTGGACCGTCAAAACGGTGGACAAAAGCCTATCCGCCCATTTTGAACACACGGTGGCCATCACCGACGACGGCCCCGTCATCCTGACAAAGCCATGAGTTGGGAAATGTTTTCCGTGGGCAGTGTGGTCTTTTGCACCGCAGGACACGACAAAGGCAGATTTTACGTAGTGGTAAAATGGCAAGGGGACAGGGTGTTGATTGCTGACGGAAAAGTGAGAAAACTGGAAGCGCCGAAAGCAAAAAATCCCATCCACTTGAGAAAGACCAACCATATCCTAGACCTTTCACAGGTCAACACCAACAAAAAGTTACGGTTAGCGCTGGCGCCCTTCAACGAGAAGGGGATGGCGCAAATCGAAACAGAGGGAGGAAACAGGCTTGTCTAAGGCAGATGTCATTGAAGTAGAAGGCAAAGTGATTGAAAAGCTGCCCAACGCGCAGTTCCAGGTGGAGCTGGAAAACGGACATAAGATCCTTGCCCACATCTCGGGCAAGCTGCACATGAATTTTATCCGGATTCTACCCGGCGATAAGGTCACGGTGGAGATTTCTCCCTACGACCTGACCAAGGGGCGCATCACCTGGCGCTCCAAGTAGCAATAGAAGTGTGTTGGCCGGTTTGCATAAAACAGGCGAAGCACTCCCGAGGAACTGGTAGTTGGTCGTTGGCTTAACAAGTCCAATAGCCAGCCACCAAGAACCAACAACCAGAAAATGGAGGTAATCAAATGAAAGTGAGGCCTTCCGTTAAGCCGATTTGCGAAAAATGCAAAATCATTAAGCGCAAGGGAAGAATCATGGTTATTTGCGAAAACCCCAAGCATAAGCAGCGCCAAGGCTAATGCAATAGAAAAGGCGGCCGGCAAATAACTTGTTCTGCTGCCAATCAACCAGTAATTATCTGGAGGTGTATGTAAAGAATGGCTCGTATCGCTGGTGTCGACCTGCCTAACCAGAAACGGATCGAAGTTGGCCTGACCTATATTTATGGAATCGGCCCCACCACCGCCAAGCAGATTCTGGCCCGGACTGGCATCAACCCCGACACCCGGGTGAAAGATCTGACCGAAGACGAGATTGCCAAGCTCCGTAACGATATCGACGAGAATTGCACGGTAGAAGGTGATCTGCGCCGTGAAGTGGCCCTGAACATCAAACGGCTGATTGAAATCGGCTGCTATCGGGGTGTGCGTCATCGCAAGGGCCTGCCTGTGAGAGGTCAGCGTACCAAAACCAACGCCAGAACTCGCAAGGGACCCAAAAAGACCATTGCTAACAAGAAAAAGTAATAGGGGAGGGAAAGCTTAGAAATGGCTAAAGCAGCGCCAAAGAAAGCGGTGCGTCGTCGCCGTGAAAAGAAGAATATTGAACGTGGTGCGGCCCATATCCAGTCCACTTTTAACAACACTATTGTCACCATCACCGATACCAAGGGCAACGCCATTTCCTGGGCCAGTGCCGGTGGGCTTGGCTTCCGGGGTAGCCGCAAGAGCACTCCCTTTGCCGCTCAGA
Source organism: Bacillota bacterium (assembly GCA_029550985.1). GTDB lineage: Bacteria > Bacillota > Clostridia > Oscillospirales > Ruminococcaceae > WRAV01. Next base: position 6,148 of record JAKPGH010000319.1, on the reverse strand, counting down.
CTGCTGCCGAAACCGCTGCCAAAGCAGCTATGGAGCACGGTCTGAAGAGTGTAGAGGTTTATGTCAAGGGACCCGGTGCCGGCCGGGAGGCAGCTATTCGTGCGCTTCAGGGCGCGGGGCTTGAGGTTAGCCTGATTAAAGACGTAACCCCCATTCCCCACAACGGATGCCGCCCTCCCAAGAGACGGCGGGTATAACAGGAGGTGAAAGAACCGTATGGCAGTCAATAAGGATCCTGTTTTGAAAAAATGCAGGAATTTGGGCATTTCTCCCGGCATTATGGGCTATGCCAAAGAAACCATCCGCGATCCCAAGCGCAATTCCCGTCGCTCCAAGGCCAGTGAATATGCCCTGCAGCTGAAAGAAAAGCAAAAGGCAAAGTTCATCTATGGCGTGTTGGAAAAGCAGTTCCGCCTGACTTTCCAGCAAGCGGAGCGGATGCCCGGTCAGACCGGTGAAAACCTGCTTTCCCTGCTGGAGCGCCGTCTAGACAACGTGGCTTTCCTGATGGGATTTGGCACCACCAGACGTCAGGCTCGGCAGATTGTAACCCATGGCCACATTCTGGTCAACGGCCGCCGGGTGGATATCCCCTCTTACCGGGTTAAGGTGGGAGATGTGATCTCCGTCAAGCCCGCAAGCCGTCAGACCGAGCTGTTCAAGGGCTTTGCCGAGAATCCCCATACATTCCCTGCATGGATTTCGGGCAGTACCGCCGCTTTTGAAGGCAAAATCGAGCGCCTTCCCGTCCGCGAAGATATCGATCTTCCCATTAACGAAACCCTTATCGTCGAGCTTTACAGCAAGTAATATGTTAGGCTACGCCGATTCCCAAAGGGGTTCCGTGGGAAGAACCCCGCAATCAGCATGGGAACGAACACAGGGCGTATTTGCATTTACGCCCCTACAAGGAGGGTTTTTATTTGGTTAAAATTATCGAACCGAAAATCGAAACTGCGGAGCTGAGACCCGACGGCACCTACGGCCGCTTTGTTGGCGAGCCTTTAGATAGAGGATTTGGTACGACATTGGGGAATAGTCTCCGTCGCGTTTTGCTCTCCTCGCTTCCCGGCGTGGCAGTTATCTCCGTAAGAATTGATGGGATACAACACGAATTTTCAACCATCCCCGGTGTGAAGGAAGATGTTACCGAGATCATTCTAAACATCAAGGGGCTGACCGCCAAACTCTACACCGACGAACCCAAGACGGTGCGGATTGTGGCGGAGGGTCCGTGCGAGGTAACAGCCGGTTCTATTGAAACCGATTCCGAAATCGAGATACTCAACCCTTCCATGCACATCGCAACCTTGGGGCCAGACGCCAAGCTTTCGATGGAAATTACCCTGAAAAAGGGACAGGGTTATGTATCGGCGGAACGCAACAAACAATTGGAACTGGAAAAGGCGCCCATCGGCACCATTCCAGTGGACAGCATCTATACCCCGGTGCTCAAGGTGAACTACTGGGTAGAGAACACCCGCGTGGAACAGATAACCGACTACGATAAGCTCACCCTGGAAGTCTGGACTGACGGAACCATCTCCGCAAAGGAAGCCGTCAGCCTGGCCGCCAAGATCCTCAACCGTCAGCTCAACCATTTCATCGAACTTTCCGATGAAATGAGCTCTACAGAAATCTTGGAACAGAAAGAGGAGTCCGGTAAAGAAAAAGCTCTTGAGATGACCATTGAGGAGCTTGACTTATCTGTTCGCGCATTCAACTGCCTCAAGCGCGCGGGCATCAACACAGTGCAGGACCTGATCAGCAAAACTCCGGAAGAGATGATGAAAGTCCGCAATCTGGGCAAAAAATCTCTGGAGGAAGTAATGGCTAAGTTGGCATCCCTCAACTTCAGCCTTGCCTCCGACGAGGACTAACCGCGCAACAACAGATAAAGGAGTGAACAATTCATGCCAGGCTCCAGAAAGCTCGGCCGGCCAACCGACCACAGAAAGGCCATGCTGCGCGCTATGGTGACCTTCCTGCTGGAAAAGGGCAGGATCGAAACCACCGTGACCAGGGCCAAGGAAGTGCGGTCCATGACCGAGAAAATGATTACAGTGGCAAAGCGCGACGATCTCCACTCCAAGCGTCAAGTCCTCTCCTTTGTAACGAAGGAGGATGTGGCGAAAAAGCTTTTCGACGAGATCGCTCCCAAATACAAAGAGCGCAACGGCGGGTATACCCGCATCATCCGCACCGGTCCCCGCAGGGGCGACGCCGCGGAAATGGCTATTATCGAGCTTGTTTAATTTAAGAACAACCCGCCGGATGTTCCCGGCGGGTTGTTTTCATAGTCCACTCAGATAGGCTTATCCCCCCCTTTGTTGACAGGGAGCCAATTTGTCGATATAATGATTTCGTTATGAAAGGCATACCCTGCAACGATATACTACGAATTAGGGGTCAGATATATGGAAATTTATCAGGACAAATTGACAGAGTCCGAAGAACTGCCTCATCTGGTGTTTAAGGTACGGGAAAACTACTACGCTATTGACAGCAAAAACGTCACCTCCATCATGCAGTATGAAGGCAGCGAAAAGTTGCCCAATTCGCCGCCGGAAATGGTGGGGATTGTCATTTTTCGGGAAAAAGCGGCGCCCATTCTGGACCTTCGCGCCGTGTTCCGCCTTCCAACCATCGACCAGGAATACGAGGAATTTGTGCGGATGATCGACCAGCGGAAAGCGGACCACGTTCATTGGGTTTCCGAGCTGGAGCGCAGCGTTGAGACCGGCGAAAAGTTTAAGCTGACCACCGACCCGCACCAGTGCGCCTTCGGCCGCTGGTACGATAACTTTAAAATCGATAACAACGCCATTATGTTCCATTTGGGCAAAATCAAAGAGCCTCACGAAAATCTGCATCATGCGGCAATCAAACTGCTTCGCTGCAAGGAGGAGAACAGCACCCCCGAGGCGCAGGAGGCATGTCAGGCCAATGTGATGAGCGATCTGAAGGGCAAATACATGCCTACCGTTTTGGAGTTGCTGGAGGAAGCCAAGGAGCTGTTTAAAAACACCTACAAAAAAATGGTGATTATGATTGGGGAAGAAAACCCCGTGGGTTTGATGGTGGACGAGGTCCTCTCGGTGGAATATCTGGAAAAAGGCGACACCCTGGACGCTCTGGGCACCAATCGAAGCGAAATTCTAACCCACGCCATGCGCAGCAAGCGCAATTCCAACATCATCTATTTACTGGATGAACAGAAGCTGTTCCGCAAATTCCGGTATGCGGAGAGCGTTGTTTAGCTTCCGTCCTGGAAGGGAGTTCAGATTCTCCAAGTTGGATACAGAGAGCCCTTCCCCGCAGAAGGGCTTTTTTCCTTGAGATGGGGGGGAATGAACCGTGAGACAGTGCAAGGGTTGTGGAGCCCGGTTTTACAGAGGAGAAGAAATTTGTCCCTACTGCGGCACCAACCTGATTACAGGAGCGCCGCCTTCCCGGGAGCCGGAATCGGAACCCCAATCTCGATGGGACTTTACCAAAGCAAAGGAAGCTTTTGGCTCCTGGCAACGAAAACACCGCTTTCACCGGCCCGGGCCAACCTATGGCCATGTTCCGCCCGGCGGCCCGCCGCCCCTTCGCATGTTTCAAACCAGGCGCAAGGAAGTCATCCTTCAGGCAATTCTGTCCATCTTTTTCGGCAGTTTAGGGGCCCAGTGGTTCTACCGGGGCCAGATAGGCCGGGGGCTGATTTGCCTCTGCTTTGGCTGGACGGGAATACCCGGTGTGCTGGGGATTATTGAGGGAATCGGGCTGCTCCGCCAAGCCTGGGAGGATGAATTCTTCCTGCCGTAAAGCTCTTTTTAATGGAATACGACGAAGCAAACAGACAGGACCCGTAAGGGGTTCTGTCTGTTTGCCTTGTTGGGATACAGCACCTTCCTGTGTGTAGTAGACGTGGGCAGAAAGGGTATACTATCAGGGTATTCACCAAAATATACCGCATACACCTTAAGGAGGGAAGGGTTCTGCTTGTTCAGGAAAGACAAAAGATAACGGTCCGACTGCTGAGTTTTTTGCTTCCGGTGGCGTTTATGCTGCTGGTTTTTGCCCGGTTGGGAGTCTACCCCTTCGGTCCCAAATCGCTGTTGGTGGTAGACATGAACAACGAATACATGGACTACTATATGCAGATCAACAAAATCGTTCGGGAGGGGGGCAGCTTCCTGCGTTCCCAGGACATGGGGATGGGGCTGAATATGCTGGGCCTCATCGCCTTTTACACGGCAAGCCCCCTCAACGTTTTACTCCTTCTGTCCCCGGCCGGTTACCTCACCGAGACGGTGCTGCTCATCACCTTGCTGAAATTCGGGCTTTGCGGCCTGTTCTTTTCCCTTTACACCACCTACGCTTTTCGGCGAACCGACCTTGTGAATTTAGGCGCGTCGGTCGCCTACGCCATGATGGGCTACAATCTGGCCTACTCCTCCAACCTGATGTGGCTGGACGGCGCCGCCCTGCTGCCTCTGGTGCTGATGGGAGTGGAAAAAATTCTAAGGGAAGACAAATACCTGCACTATACCGTCAGCCTGGTGTTCTTGTTCTGGTGCAGTTACTATATTGGCTACATGGCAGGAATCTTTGCCTTTTTGTATTTTACCTTCCGGTTTTTCACTCGGCCGGCTTCCCTGCAGGATTACCTTAAGAAGTTCTGGCGCTTTTTGGGAGGAGCCGCTTTGGCGGCGGGATGCTGCGCCGTGTTGCTCCTTCCCGCCTTTTTCAACCTCCTCGACGGGCAGGAAACGCTGATGACCTGTCCCAAAAGCGCCTTTACTTCCTTCTACCCGCTGATGAAGCTGGCTTCCAAGCTGGTGCCCGGAGTCTACGATTCCCTCACCGATTCGGGGCTGCCCAATCTCTTTGTCACCACCGCGGCGGTGTTGCTGGCGCTGCTGTTCTTTCTCAACCGAGAGATTGCGCTGCGGGAAAAAATCGTCTTTGCCCTGTTTGCGGGAGTAATGGTTTTAAGCCTTTCCTGGGAGGTTCTGGACCTTGCCTGGCACGCCTTCGAGGACCCCACCTGGTTTCCCGCCCGATACTCCTTTGTCTTCAGCTTTCTGGTGCTCCATCTGGGGCTGCGGGGGCTTGCCCATCCCCAGGGAATGGCGCCGGTTCGCGTCCTTGCCGCCACCGGCATCTGGCTGCTGGTGCTCTTTGAAGTGGGCGTGAGCAAGCTGAGCTTTGTGCAGACCAGGCATATTCTGCTGGCCAGCTTTCTCACTCTCTGTTACGGGGGCGTCTTGCTTGCCGTAAGGGGAAATCTGCCACAAAACAACAGGCGACTGCTGGCCTTGCTGGGCGTCTGCTTGCTCTGCGCCGAATGCTTCTACAACGCCGACGCCCAAATCCAGGGAATCGACCAGCAGTTCAGCTACCGCACCCGCTCCGGCTACTACAGCTACCGGGAGCGGTACCTGCCCGCCGTCCGGTGGCTGGAGCAGGAAAACCGCGACGTCTACCGCATGGAGGTGCTGGAGCAGCGCAACGCCAACGGCCCGATGGCCCTGGGGTATTACGGCATCTCCCACTATTCCACCACCACCGACCAGCGGCTGAACACCCTGTTGCGGCGTTTGGGCTACAACACCGGCACCATCAACGAGCTAAGGTTTGCCAAAAACAACCCCTTCACCAACGGCTGGCTGGGGATACGCTATCTTCTCACCACCGGAAACCCCGGCTTTGGCTACGAATTGGTGGATTCGGTGGAGCAAGTCAACATTTACGAAAACCCCGTTTCTTTCCCGCTGGCTTTCTTTGGGGAGAAGGAAGCGTTGGAAATCGACGACCAGCAGTCCAACCCCTTTGACTTCCAAAATCAATTGTTTGCCGCGCTGATGGGGGACGAGTCCTTAACGCCCTTCCAGCGGCTGGAGGTGGTGGAGGAGCAGTTGGACAACTTTACCTTCAGTGACAAGTATTCCGGAATCTACTACTATTACCGCAACGTAAGCGGCGTTCCCGGCTCCATCAGCTACACCCTTTCCAACCCGAAGGGACTGGCAAGCTACGCCTTTTTCCCGGTTTACAACAAGCGCTTTTCCAAGGCTTATGCTTACAGCGACGGCGTGGAGCTGGGGCGGGAGCTTGCCTACCGCGGCAACACGGTGCTGTATCTGGGAAACGAGGAGTA
>JAKPGH010000303.1 GCA_029550985.1 Bacillota bacterium | reverse complement strand
AAGAGGAAATCAAGGCGTCCTGCCTGGAAGCCATCCGCGCCATCGACGAGAGAGCCCGTCAAAACGGCTGGCCCATGAACCTAGCTTTTGAGTTCGTAGGGTACCCCAACCTTTCCGTCAACACCTTCGGCCAGGCCTACGACATTGTGGAGGCCGCCAATATGGAAAACGTAGGGGTTGTGCTGGATTGCTTTCATTTCCACGCCATGAACTCCCGTTGGGAGGATTTGGACCGGCTGGACATCAGCAAACTCTTTATCCTTCACATCGACGACAGCGAGGATTTGCCCGTGGGTGCCTTGCGGGACGAGCACCGCCTGTGGCCCGGCGACGGAGCCATTGACCTTGACCGGATTTTTACCCTGCTAAAGAAGATGGGCTATTCGGAAATGGCCTCGGTGGAGCTGTTCCGGCCGGAATACTACCAAATGCCCGCCGAGGACACCATCCGCATGGCAAAGGAAAAGAGTATCGCCGTTTTGTCGCATTATTGGAACATCGGATAGTGCGAGATAGTATCGCATTTACCTGCTTGCCGCGGGCACTGTTTCCGGGCGACCGTCCAGAACCCGGTAATTTACCTTCTCTATCACATCGAAGGGCTGCATTACGGGCTGCTGGTGCACCCAGTTGGACAGCGTCAACAACGTCAAATGGGAGGCTTCGACAAGCTGGCCATCATCCGGGGGCCGGAGGCTATCGAAGCCGAATTCCGCCGACTGGAGCCGGTGATTCGCCAGGGGGGCTGCATCACCTGCACCGACCATCAGGTGGCACCCCAGACCCCTCTGGAGCACTACCGGTACTATCTGCGGCGCCTGCGGGAAGTGATGAGCGAAATGCGGGGCGAAAAAGCGCTGCGCTGACCGGCGCCCGAGTCGCAATCTTACTTTGACAACATTTGTGTTAACCTCCAAAGGAAGGGTACTTTCACACCCAGGTGAAAGTACCCTTCCTGCTTGAGAGGCTTCTCTATGGCTCTACTTATGATACGGTGACAAGGGGTTCATCGGCCGCTTTTTGAGCCGGCGGGTCGAGGAGAAGGCCATCGTCGATCCAGCTCTTTTTCAGGGCGAACTGGCTGACAGCAGGCTTTTGGCTTTCCTTACCGGGGGATGAGGAACTCTTCGAAGAAGCGCCGGACTTTTTGAGCTTGAACTGGGAAACCAGGGATTTGAGCATGGAGGCTTGGGCGGAAAGCTCTTCGCTGGAGGCGGCGCTTTCTTCCGCGGTGGCCGAGTTGGTCTGAATGATGCCGGAAATCTGATTGACCCCTTGATTAATTTCCTCAATGGAGTTCGCCTGGGCTTTGGAGGCCTCGGCGATATCCTGCACCAACTGGCTGACGGTTTTTGCCTTTTTCATCACCGCCTCCATGGCTTTTTCCGTTGCCTTTGCCATGTTCTCGCCGTTTTGAATGGCGGCAAGGGTGTTTTGAATCAGCTCGCCGGTATCCTTCGCGGCCTGGGCGCTCCGGTTGGCCAAATTGCGGACTTCTTCCGCCACCACGGCGAAGCCCTTGCCGGCGGAGCCGGCTCTGGCCGCCTCCACCGCGGCGTTGAGGGACAGAATGTTGGTTTGGAAGGCAATGTCGTCGATGGTTTTGATAATCTGCTTAATCTTATTGGACTGCTTGGCGATTTCGTCCATGGCGTCCATCAGGACCTTCATCTGCTCGTTGCCGCGCTTCAGTTCCTGCTCGGTGTCTTTCACGTTGATGCTGGCCTGTTGGGCGTTTTCGGTGTTTTGCTTGACCTTCTGCAGAATTTCGCTCAGGGTAGACGCCAACTCCTCCACGGAAGCGGCCTGCTCGGCGGAACCGTGGGAAAGGGCCTGAGCTCCGGCCGCCATCTGCTGCGAGCCGGTGGCAATTTGCTGCGAGGAGGTGTCAATTTGAACGAGCATATGATTAAGGGAGGAGAGAATCTCTTCCATCGATTGCCGGATGGGCAGGAAGTCGCCGGGATAATCCCGGTCCACCGAAACCGTCATATCCCCTTTGGCCATCTGGCCCAGAATGTGGGAAATATCGGTTATGTATCCTCTTAGATGTTGAATCAGAATGCGAATGCTTTCGGCCAAAGCGCCCATTTCGTCTTTGGAGGTATAGCGGACTTCCACATCCAGTTTGCCGTCGGCCAACTGCTTGGCGACCGTTTCCACTTCCCGCACCGGCCTGACAATGCTGCGGATGAGGCGGTTGCTCAACAACAGCACGATGACAATGGAAACGACAAAGAAGACCACAACGAATCGGGTGGTGTTGGATGCGGCGGCCTTTGCAGAGTTGTAGTAATTGTTGCCCACTTCCTCCACAGCCTGGCTGATGCCGATGGCAAGGCTTTGGATTTCCTGGGCCATGGGGGCGTACTGTTCATTGTAAACCTGCAGGGCCAGGTTTTTCCTCTTTTGCGTCACATATTGGAACAGGTTGTGCCGAATTTCGTTGGCCTGCTCATTTTTTTCATAAATTTGCTCTACCCGTTGGCGGTCTCCCTCCGAGGTCAGATGTTGCCGCAAAAACTCGATGTTGACGTTTACCTCGTAGATGGCATTGTTCATCTCTGCCTCGTACTGGGCAACGTTGTCTTCCTTGGTCTCCAAAATAATGTGGGTGATATTTTTTTCAATGGCCTCCAAACCTCTGCGCAAATCCATGGCGGCTTTGACAATTTGATGGGGGCCGGTATAAAACCCTGTAAAAGAGCTGGAAACGCTCTGCATGCCGCTGAAGATGGCAATGCCCAGGGACAGCACATACAAAAGCAAAACAATCAAGAACGTCACCAATAATTTTTTACCAATGGATAGATTCCTCATATAATCTCCTCCCGTTTTGGTGGTTAAATGATTGACTGCTTCGAATCCATATTGGCAAGCCCGCCGGAAAACCGGAGCTTTGTTTTGAGAATTGATAAATTTCACATCAAAATTGGAATAAATTGCGCAAATCACAACAGCAAATTGTACTGTCATTTTACGCCAAAAAAAGGATACAGTCAATAATTAACATAAATTTTGTTAAATTTTGCAATATTTTTATTAATAAGTATGATTTTGCATACATTCCTGCAAAACATCCTGCAGGCATTGGGTTTCTGCAGCTGTAATATGGGCTGTTCTAACAAAAAAATGGGATAATTTTGGATTTTCTCTCTTCATTGTCTATATAAAAATGCAAGATGCGACTTTATGTATTGCATTTTTATGAATCCTATGCTTTAATTAAGTCATTCACTCCCTCAGGAAAGCGCAAAACCGCCATCTCCCGGGGAGAATTTCCGGAAAGCTTTGTTTTGAGGCGCCCACCGAAATAGTCGCTTCTTCAGGCGATAAAGTTTTGTGGTAGATTTCAACAACCCGGCTTTACGGAGTATGACAAACGTAGTAAAACGTAGCGAGAAAAGGGGAACAAGTAACATGAAGAAAATTCTTGCAGTTGTCATGGCGATGCTACTGGTATTTTCTCTTGCCGCCTGCGGCAATTCCGGCAACAGCAGCAGCGCCGCCGCATCCGAATCTTCCGAAGCCGCTCCTGCCGAGCAGCCCGCCGAGTCCGCCGCTCCGGCTGAGGAGTCCAAGACCGAACAAACCGAAGGCTTCGGCCTGAAGCCCACCAAGGACCCTTCTGAAATGAAGGTTGCTTTGGTTATGCTGGGCGCCATCAGCGATTTGGGTTGGGACTACACCGCTTCCATCGGCCTGCAGAAGATAGCCGCCATGGGACCTCAGACCTCTTATAAAGAGAAGGTGGCTATGTCCGACCTGGAGTCCGTGTTCCGTACTTATGCTTCCGAGGGCTACGACGTCATCTTCTACGCCACCAGCATGGGTGAGGAAGCCGTCGCCACCGTGGCCAAGGACTTCCCCGACACTCAGTTTATCGTCGTGGCCGGCAACCTGATGGAGGACAACATCGTCTCCATTAAGATGGCCGACGAGCAGCAGGGCTTTATGCTGGGCGCCATCGCCGCC
>JAKPGH010000301.1 GCA_029550985.1 Bacillota bacterium | reverse complement strand
ACGGGGCGGAAGGTGCCCAGCCCCACATGGAGGGTGACGGTGCCAATGTTCACCCCCTGCTTTTTTAAGGTTTCCAGCAGTTGGGGCGTAAAGTGGAGCCCTGCCGTAGGGGCTGCGGCGGAGCCGTTTCGCCGGGCATACACCGTCTGATAGCGCTGGCGGTCCTCCAGCTTTTTGGTGATATAGTGAGGCAGAGGAATCTGGCCGATTTGGTCCAGCAGGGCGTAAAACTCCCCTTCGTAGGAGAATTTGGCAATGCGGTTGCCGTCGGGCAGCACTTCCAAAATCTCCCCGATGAGCCTGCCGTCTCCAAAGGAAAAGCGGGTTCCCGGCAGCGCTTTCCGCCCCGGGCGGGTGATGATTTCCCAGACATCCTCCTCCTTGCGTTCCAACAGCAAAAACTCGATGGCGGCGCCACTGGGGATTTTATTGCCAAGCAGCCGGGCGGGTATCACCCGGGAATCGTTGAGAATCAAGGTGTCTCCCGGTCGCAGAATCTGGGTCAGGTCCCGAAAAATTTTGTGCTGGATCTCTCCGGTTTTTCGGTTCAGAACCAGCAGGCGGGAAGCGTCCCGGTCTTTCAGAGGAGTTTGGGCAATCAGCTCCTCCGGCAAATTGTAATCAAAATCTGAGGTTTTCATGTTTTCACCTAAAATCAGCCCGTTGCAGGGCCCTTGATATGGCTGTCCGGCGCAAAATCCTTCCAGGAGCCTGCAGACGGGCATAAAAGAATTGACAGATGCCTTATGGAATGCTAAACTATTTTTAATAATACCATTGTTACAATTTCAAAACGCAAACATCGGATAGAGGAGCGGTTTTGATGAGTAACCGGGGACGGGCTGCCGCAGCCAATGCCCCGGGGAAAGGCAGAAACCGCCGAAGAGAAATCGCTTGCGGCAGCTTTTTCTCTGGGTGTAGAGCCGAAAGGCCTGCAACTGTCGTCACGCAATGTGATGGAGCGCTGTCCTTGTTGCAATTCAGGGGGTGGAGTATGCTCTGCCGCCGCAACACACAGCAGTTTCATTATAGTGCAACAGCATCCGGTTTTCAAGACCGGTTTTTTTGTACCTTAAACGGAGGAGAAGGTCCTTGAGGGATTACAAAGGAGAGATGAAAATGAAAACTTACAACGTTGCAGTGGTGGGCGCCACCGGCATGGTCGGCCAGCGCTTTCTCACCCTGTTGGACGGGCACCCCTGGTTCCAGGTCAAAGCCGTGGCCGCTTCCGCCCGCAGTGCGGGAAAACCCTACCGCGAGGCGGTGGAGGGTCGCTGGATGATGGCCGGCCCCATCCCCGCTCAGGCCGCCGACCTGACGGTGTTGGACGCCGAGGCGGATGCTGAAAAAATCGCCGGCATGGTGGATTTTATCTTCTGTGCGGTGGATATGAAAAAAGAGGAAATCAAAGCGCTGGAAGAGCGTTATGCCAAGCTGGAATGCCCCGTGGTTTCCAACAACTCGGCGCACCGCCACACCCCCGACGTTCCCATGGTGCTGCCGGAAATCAACCCCGAGCATCTGGAAATTATCCCCTACCAGAGAAAGCGCCTGGGCACCAGGCGGGGCTTTATCGCCGTCAAATCCAACTGCTCCATCCAGAGCTATGTCCCCGCCCTGCACCCCCTGCGCCAGTTTGGCATCAAGGAAGTGGTGGCCTGCACCTATCAGGCCATTTCCGGAGCCGGCAAGACCTTTGAAACCTGGCCCGAAATGGTGGATAACCTGATTCCCTTCATCAGCGGCGAGGAAGAAAAAAGCGAGCAGGAGCCTCTGAAGGTTTGGGGCACCATCCAAAACGGGGAGATTGTCAAAGCCCAAAGCCCTGTCATCACCACCCAATGTCTGAGAGTACCCGTAACCGATGGTCACACAGCGGCTGTCTTTGTCAACTTTGAAAAGAAAGTGGACGTGGAAACTGTCAAAGAGCTGATGCGCAGCTATCAGGGCGAGCCGCAAAAGCTGGCTCTGCCCAGTGCGCCCAAGCAGTTCCTCCATGTTTTTGAGGAGGACAACCGGCCTCAGGCCCGTCTGGACCGGGATTTGGAGGGCGGCATGGCCATTTCGGTGGGCCGCATCCGTCCCGACCGCGTCTATGACCTGAAATTTGTCTGCCTTTCCCACAACACCCTGCGGGGTGCCGCCGGCGGCGCCGTTCTGACCGCGGAACTGTTGGCCGCCAAGGGGTATTTTGACTAAACCTTCCTTGCAACCGCTTGAGTTGCCGACAATCACCTGTGGAGGTTATCTGACATGAAGCAAGTTCCTTTCAAAGGCTCGGCCGTAGCGATTGTCACCCCCATGCGCGAGGATTTTTCCATCAACTACGACAAGCTGGGCGAACTAATTGACTGGCAGATTGAGCAGGGCACCGACTGCATCGTCATCTGCGGCACCACCGGCGAAAGCTCCGTGATGACCGACGAGGAGCACGTGGAGTGCATCCGCTTTGCCGTGGAAAAAGTAGCAAGACGGGTTCCGGTGGTAGCGGGGTGCGGCAGCAACGACACCGGGTACGCCATCTGGCTTTCGAAAGAAGCCAAAGCCGCCGGGGCGGATTGCCTGCTCCATGTGACGCCCTACTACAACAAAACCTCCCAAAAGGGTTTGGTGGCCCACTTTTACGCCATTGCCGACGCCACCGACCTGCCCGTGATCCTCTACAACGTGCCCAGCCGCACCGGTTTGAACATTCAGCCTCAGACCTACGCGGAGCTGTGCAAACACCCCAACATTGTGGCCACCAAAGAGGCCAACAACGACATCGCCGCCCTGTGCAAGACGGTGAGCCTTTGCGGCGACGACCTGATCATCTACTCCGGCAACGACGACCAGATTGTACCCATCCTCTCCATGGGAGGAATGGGGGTCATCTCGGTGCTGGCCAACATCATGCCCAAAGAAACCCACCAGCTGACCCAGACCTTCTTTGACGGGGACGTGACGGGAGCTGCCAAAATGCAGGCAAACATCATGGGCATTGTGTCCGCCCTGTTCTGCGACGTCAACCCCGTCCCCGTCAAGCAAGCCCTCAACCTGATGGGCAAAAACGTCGGGCCCTGCCGCCTGCCTCTGGTGGAGATGAGCGACGCCGGCCTTGCCCAACTCAAGGGCGAGCTGAAAAAGTGGAATCTGATTTAGCCTAACCGCATCCATCAAGACGTGAAAGGATAGCAGCTATGATACGTATCATCCTGTCCGGCTGCAACGGACACATGGGCACAGTGGTCTCCAACTGCGCCAGAGAGCGGGGAGACGTGGTGGTGGCGGGCATCGACCCCAACACCCAGTCCCGGGAAGACTACCCTGTTTTCCCCAACGCCGACCAGTGCGCCGCCCAGGCCGACGTCATCATCGATTTTTCCCATCCTTCGGCTCTGGACGGGCTTCTTGCCCTTTCCAAGCGCACCGGCATTCCGCTGGTGATTGCCACCACCGGCATGAGCCCCGAGCAAATTGAGAAGATTCACAAAATTTCCGCCGAAATCCCCATCTTCTTTACCGCCAACATGTCGCTGGGCATCAATTTGCTGACGGAGCTGGCCAAAACCGCCGCCCGGGTGCTGGGAGACCGCTTTGACATCGAAATTATCGAAAAGCACCACAACCGCAAGTTGGACGCTCCCAGCGGCACCGCTTTGATGCTGGCGGACGCCATGGCTTCGGTGATGAAGGAAGAGCCTGAGTATGTGTATGACCGTCACAGCAAGCGGGAAAAACGCAAAAAGAACGAAATTGGCATGCACTCCATCCGCGGGGGCACCATTGTGGGCGAGCACGAAATTCTCTTCGCCGGACGGGACGAAGTGATTAGTCTGACCCATATCGCCTCTTCTCGGGACGTTTTTGCCACCGGCGCTCTTTCCGCCGCCCACTTTATGGTGGGAAGGGAGCCCGGCCTTTATTCCATGAAGGATTTGATTGCCGCCACGCAAGTGTAACCCATACGCCGTTGGAAACCCAGCCGTTTTTGCCGCAGGCAGACAGAAAAGAAGCAGGAGGTGCTGTGCATGCACGGGGTAACCCGCTTAAGCTATTGTGAAAAGATTGCCGTCGTCACCTTTCACAACATTCCCCTTGCCACCGGATTGGCGGCCGAAATTTTTCAGCAGCTTGCCCAGGCAAACATTAACATCGACATGGTATCCCAAACGGCCCCGGTAGGGGAAACCTTAAGCATTTCCTTTACCTGTTCCGACGACGATTTGCGCCGGGTTTTGGACGTTTCCCGAAAGCTGCGGGAGCAGTACCCCCAAATCAAGGCTTTGGTGAGCAGCGGAAACTGCAAGCTTCAGCTCTACGGGGAGGAGATGCGCACCACTCCCGGCGTCTTTGCCCGGGCTCTGTCGGCGCTGGCCGAGAGCAACGTGGAGCTTCTGCTCATCACCACCTCGGAAATCGACATTTCTCTCCTCATCGCCTCCACCGATTTGGAAAACGCCATCCAGGCTTTGAATCAAAGCTTTGCGCTGTAATCCATCGCGACTTTATCCTTCCGGCCGTTCCCGACGGGGACGGCCTTTTTATGCCAAAAAGCCGCCGGACATCCATGCCCGGCGGCTTTTGTGTTGGATTTATTCAATCCAGGTAATCTTTTCGGGATTTGGCTCATGGGGGGCTTTGGTGGTTTTGGCGTATCCCAACAAAACGCCCATACCGCATTCGTAGCCTTCGGGGAACTGAAGGCGCTTCTTAAATTCCGGGGCTTTCTCCCCTGCGAAGGCCAGGCTCACCAGGCCGCAGTGGACGTTGGCAATCCCCAGCGAGGTGGCGGCCAGCGCCACATTTTGGGCCACTATTCCCAAATCAATGAGCTCGGCGCCTTTGGGCTGGGCTTCCTTGACGGCAATCAGCACCATGCAGGGGGCGTTGTAAAACAGCTTGCCTCCCCGGGACATGATGCGCTGGTAAAAGGACGGGTCTTCCATGGCGGCCAGCATCTTCAGGCCTTCGGCCTCCATGTCGGCAAGAAGCTGCCGGTTTTTCACCACAATAATCTGCCAGTGCTGGCGGTTGGTCCCGCTGGGCGCCTGAATGGCCGCCTGGGCGATGGCCCGCAAATCCCCGTCCGGAGGCATGACACCGTCAAAATCCCGGCAGGAATACCGTTCCGCAATGGTTTTCAGCGTCTCATTCACAGCAATCACCTTCTTATCGAATTTTATTCAAATATCAATAGCCTGAGCATCTATGCCTGCCCGCTCCGCTGTATATTTGCCAAGGTTTCCACCGCCTGGTACGGCAGGGAAATCTGCCCCCTGTTTCCCTGCTCCAGCGTCAGCATTTCAAAGCCCTTGCGAATCCGCAACCAGGCGGTCACCTCCACCCTGCGCCATCCCTCTGCGCTGCCCTCCAGCCGGGCGGAAAGCTCCAACGTCCCTTCCCGACCGGACGCCTCCCGGCGTGCCCGGCGAACCAGCTCCCGGATGGGGTGAAACGGGGCGGTGATGCGGTAGGCACCCTCCCCTTCGACGGTCAGGTTTTCGTGAAGGCCGCTGCCGTCCAGGGAAATGCGGAGGGAGCAGGGAATCGGCTTTGCCCCCGACGGGCTGAAATAACCCTGGACCGACAATGCTCTGCCCATCTGCCAGTCACCTGCCTTTCCTATCCATAGCATACCACAAAATAGAGCAGGGCGATTCCTGTTTTTTAAGCAACCTTTTTCTGCTATACTATAGGGAAAGAACACAATGCCCGGAGAGGTGATGGGATGATCGAGCCGTATATCGACCTGCTGAAGGACAACCTTCTGTTTCAGGGGATTTCCCCCCAGAACTTGGACAGCATGCTCAGCTGCCTGGACGCCCGCCTTGCCCACTATGCCAGGGAACAGGCCATCTTTCTGGCGGGGGACCCGCCCCGATGGCTGGGGTTGGTGCTCAGCGGCGCGGTGCAGGTGGTTCGGGACGACATTTTTGGCAACCGCTCCATTTTGGCCAAACTCCTGCCCGGGGATTTGTTCGGCGAAGCCTTTGCCTGCGCCGAAATCGACGTCCTTCCGGTCAGCGTGCTCCCCGTCACCGACTGTGACGTGCTCCTGATGAATTACCGCCGGATCATCACCACCTGCCCCTCCTCCTGCTCCTTTCACGGCCGCCTCATCGAAAATATGGTGCGGGTGTTGGCACAAAAGAATTTAAACCTCAACCAAAAAAATGAGATTCTCTCCTCCCGCTCCATCCGGGAAAAGGTGATGAGCTCCCTTTCCATCCAGGCGGCGGAGCACGGCAGCAGCCGGTTTCGGATTCCCTTCGACCGGCAGGAATTGGCGGACTTCCTTTCGGTGGAGCGCAGCGCCCTTTCCCGGGAGCTGAGCGCCATGAAGCGGGAAGGGCTGATTTCCTATTTCAAAAACGAGTTTGAGCTTCACAAGCCCTAGGTACGGAAAAACTCCCTCTCGGTTGCGGAGGGAGTTTTTGTTTGGTTAGTAGGCGATTTTGGCGGCGATGTAGCTTTCCAGCTGGTCGATGGGAATGCGGTCCTGGGCCATGGTGTCCCGGTCGCGGACGGTGACGCAGCCGTCGTTTTCCGACTCAAAGTCATAGGTGACGCACAGAGGAGTTCCGATCTCGTCCTGACGGCGGTAACGGCGGCCGATGGCGCCGGAATCGTCATAATCCGCCATAAAGCTCTTCCGCAGCCGGAGGTAGATTTCGGTGGCCTGCTGGCTGAGCTTCTTGGAAAGGGGCAGCACCGCCACCTTATAGGGAGCCAGCGCAGGATGCAGGCGCAGGACGGTGCGCACGTCTCCGCCCTCCAGCTCCTCCTCGTCATAGGCGTCCACCAAAACGGTGAGGAGCATGCGCTCCACGCCCAGAGAGGGCTCCACCACATAAGGGACATAGTGCTCCCCGGACTCCTGGTCGAAGTATTCCAACCGCTGGCCGGAATGCTTGCTGTGGGCGCTCAAATCGTAGTCGGTGCGGTCCGCAATGCCCCACAGCTCGCCCCAGCCGAAGGGGAACAGGAATTCAAAGTCGCTGGTGGCCTTGGAATAGTGGGAAAGCTCTTCCGGCCTGTGGTCGCGGATTCTCAGGTTTTCCTTCTTAATTCCCAGGCCCAGCAGCCAGTTGTGGCAGTAGTCCTTCCAATAGTGGAACCACTGCAAGTCTTCGCCCGGCTTGCAGAAGAATTCCAGCTCCATCTGCTCAAATTCCCGGGTGCGGAAGATAAAGTTGCCGGGGGTGATTTCGTTGCGGAAGCTTTTGCCCACCTGGCAGACGCCAAAGGGCAGCTTGCGGCGGGTGGTGCGCAGCACGTTGGCAAAGTTGACAAAGATGCCCTGTGCTGTCTCGGGCCGCAGGTAGATTTCGTTCTGGGCGGTTTCGGTGACGCCCTGGAAAGTCTTGAACATCAGGTTGAACTTGCGGATATCGGTAAAGTCGGTGCTGCCGCAGTTGGGGCACTTGATGCCGTTTTCCCGGATGAACTCCATCATCTGCTCGTTGCTCCAACCGGCGGGGTTCACTTTTGCCTGGTCTTCAATCAGGTTATCGGCGCGGTGGCGGGTTTTGCAGCTCTTGCAGTCCATCAGAGGGTCGGTAAAGCCGCCCACATGTCCGGAGGCCACCCAAACCTGGGGATTCATCAGAATGGCGCTGTCCAATCCCACGTTGTAGGGGTTTTCCTGCACGAACTTCTTCCACCAGGCCCGCTTGATATTGTTCTTCAGCTCGACGCCCAGAGGGCCGTAATCCCAGGTATTGGCAAGGCCGCCGTAAATTTCCGAACCGGCATAGACATACCCTCTGCCCTTACAAAGAGCGACGATTTTTTCCATACTTTTCTGGCTGTTGTCCAAGGCAAAGCCCTCCTGTTCATTTCCTACGATTTTTTAAGTTTACCCATATCTTGCAAAAATGTCAAGAAAAAGGCATAAATTCGCCAATGTCGGCCCCTTGCGCCTTCCTGCCGTTTCGGGTATAATACCCAAAAGGTTTGTCCATTTTTTGTCAGGAAGATGGAGGGAGTTGTACATGAAATCCTATCGGAAAGTGCTCACCGTTCGGGTTCCTCAGCGCAGGGCCTTTGTCAACATCACCGAGGAAGTGCGCAAGGCGGTAAAGGAAAGCGGCGTAAAGGAAGGTTTGGTGCTCTGCAACGCCATGCACATCACCGCCAGCGTGTTTATCAACGACGACGAATCGGGCCTCCACCACGACATGGAGGTTTGGCTGGAAAAGCTGGCCCCCGAAAAGCCCTACAGCCAGTACCGCCACAACGGCTACGAGGACAACGCCGACGCCCACCTCAAACGCAGCGTCATGGGGCGGGAGGTGGTGGTGGCCATCACCGACGGCAAGCTGGACTTTGGCCCCTGGGAGCAAATCTTCTACGGCGAATTTGACGGCATGCGGGAAAAGCGGGTCCTCATCAAGGTGATTGGGGAATAACAAAAACGCCGCAACTTTTGTATACACCGAGGCGCGAAGGCAAAAACCTTCGCGCCTTGTCGTTTATCTTGCGCATCCTCCTAGTGGAAGGTTGTCACCGAAAAGATTTCCTCAGTTATTCTTCATATTATACCAATTTCCCCATCCTGTCAATTAACGGCAAGGATTGCCACGCACTTTTTACCGCCGCTTAGAGCTTTTCCTCCCGCGCGCTTTGCCGAATCATGCCCAGCACAATATCGGCGGAGTTGCGGGCCGCCTGCTCCACAAACTGCTCAAAGGAAAGCTGGGCTCCGTGGCCCGCATCGTCGGAAAGGGAGCGAATCACCAAAAAGGGCGTGCCGCACAAAAAGGCCGCCTGGGCCACCGCCGCCCCTTCCATCTCCACGCAAAGGGGGTGGCAGCGGCGGACGATGTCCTCCTTGACGGCGGGGTCCTGCACAAACACATCCCCGGTGGCAATGCGGCCCACCCGGTAGCGGAAGTTTTTGGGCTCCATGCGGGAAATGGCTCGCTCCGCCAGCTCCAGCAGCTTCTGG
>JAKPGH010000266.1 GCA_029550985.1 Bacillota bacterium | reverse complement strand
CCATGTAAAGGGGTAACCCACCCGGCTCCATCCAATTCGCATACGAAGGGCGTGAAACACATGACAGCTCCCGAAGAGCAGGGCTCCATATCCATCGAAACTTGGGAGAAATACCTTTCCACCCGGGATATGGCGCTGCGCAACCAGATTGTCATGGCGTACGCCAACTTGGTGAAAATTATCGCCCTGCGGATGCGGGGCATCTACAAAAACTACGCCCAACTGGACGATGTGCTCAATCAGGGGATGATTGCCCTGATTGACGCCGTGGAAAAGTACGACCCCGCCCGCAACATCAAATTTGAAACCTTTGCCTCCATTAAAATCCGAGGGGCCATCATCGACTATATCCGCTCCCAGGACTGGGTGCCCCGCCGGCTCCGCAAGCTTTCCGGCGATTTGGAGCAAACCTATCTTCAGCTGTGCAATCAGTTGGACCGCCAGCCCACCCACAGCGAACTGGCCAAAGCCATGAAGCTGACCGCCGAGCAGCTGGACCGGGTGATGGAGCAAACCTACAACTTTCACCTGCTTTCCTACGAGGAAGTGGTGTGGCAACGGCTCAGCTCGGTGGGGGACGACTTCGCCGAGGACCAGACCGCCGACTCCCCCGAAGGAAATTTGATGGAACACGAACTGCGCCAGCAACTCAGGCAGGCCGTCGATTCCCTCAATGAACGGGAACGGACGGTCATCTCCCTGTACTACTACGAAAAGCTCAAACTCAAGGAAATTGCAGAGGTGTTGGGAGTCAGCGAATCCCGGGTCAGCCAGATTCACTCCGCTGCCCTCCTGAAGATGAAGCAAACCATGCAGGACTATATAGAAAAATAAGGGAAAAACGCAAAAAAAAGAAAGAAAATGAAAAAAATGCCCCACTAATAAAGTGAAAGGGTTTGGAAGGAGGGCATTCGCCATGCTCAGAGGGTTCTATACGGCAGCTTCCGGCATTGTCAGCCAGGAAAAGCGGCTCAACTCCATTGCCAACAACATTTCCAACGCCACCAAGGCGGGATATAAAAAGGACGACCTTGTGTTTTCCACCTTTGGCGAACACATTGCCGTACGAATGAACACTTACAATCAAAGCGAGCTGCACCCCATCGGCAACGGTGTTTGGATGCAGACGGTGGATGAAACATACACCAACTACCAACAGGGGGCCTTTGAAACCACCGGCCGCCCCATGGATATGGCCATTCAGGGAGAAGGCTTCTTTGTGGTGGCCCGAGCGGACGGGGAGCTTCGCCTTACCCGGGACGGCCAGTTTGCACTGGATGAAGAGGGCTACTTGGTGCTGCCCGGCTTTGGCAGAGTGCAGGGGCAGGACGGTGACCTGCAAATTGGCGTTTCCAACTTTACGGTGAGCCAAAACGGGACCATTACCATCCCCGGAGAAGACGACGAGGATGAGCCGCAAGTAATTGGCAGGTTGGCCGTTGCCATTCCCGACGACTACGCCGCTCTGGAAAAAGACGAACTTGGCCTGTTCATCCCCCAGGAATACGCTCTTCTGGCAGAGGAGGGGGACAAGCGGGGAGTGGTGCTGCAAAATATGGTGGAGCGCTCCAACGTCAACATGTCGGAGGAGATGACCCGCATGATTGCCGCCCAGCGTTCCCTGCAAAGCGCAAGCCAGCTGGTTAGGATGTACGACCAGATGAGCGAAGAAGCCAACAGCAAGCTGTCCCACGTGAAATAGTGCCGGATAAGGGGTAAATACATATGATTCGAGGATTTTACAGCGCCCGCCTGGGCA
>JAKPGH010000261.1 GCA_029550985.1 Bacillota bacterium | reverse complement strand
AGGGATTCCCGCAAGCGCACTCCAAAACGGGAACGGAATATGGAGTTGGAAAAACCTTTTCTGGAAAAGAAGCAGCCCGCCCCGCCTGCGGAAGACCTGCAGGCAAAACAGGAAACAGACCAGTTTTTCCAGCAGTTCCGCGACCAGGTGCAGGAGGAAGAAGAGGCCCGGACCAAGCAATTTAAAGAGACGTTGGCGGAAAAATTCGAGCGGGAGAGGGAGCGCTACCTCAAAGAGCTGGGGATTGCCCCTTCCGACCCACCGGAGCCGGCACAACCTTCGCCGGGATTTCAGCCCCCCGCCGCCAGAAAGCTGGATGTGCAGATCGATCCCCAAATGCACATGCAGCCGGGCAAAAGCCCCAAAAGGGCCGTTCCTGCCGGGGAGCCGGTGACCTATTCCCCCAACGGAAGCCTTCGCCCCTTAAACGCGGACCTGCAGGAGGAAGCGCCTCCGCCCGCGGCGCCCAAACCTCAGCCTCCAACGGCCAAAACGCAACCTCCGGCGCCGAATGCGTCCGGCAAGCCTTCCGCAGAAGAGCTGTTGCTGGATTTGGGCCGAAGAATGCAGAGCCGTTCCGCATCCCGCCCCAAGGAAACGGAGGCTCCCAGGCCGCAAAGCCGACCTGCGACGCCGCCTCCTCCCAGACAGGAGGACAAGCGCAAAAAGAAAAACAACACCACCAAGATTATCGTGTGGTCGGGAATTGTGGCCGCCGTTCTGCTGCTGGTTTTTCTGGTCCCCTTTGCCATCGGCCGGATGCTGACGGTGGCGGGGCCGGAGGTGCCATCCCCTTCCGCGACGGCCAATGAGGGCGGCAGCAGGGACCTGATTATTTACGAAAACCGCAGTCCCGTCCAGCAGGAACGATGGGACAACCTCATCATCAAAAAGCCCAATGTAAAAATTCAAAACTTTGCGGTGAAGGACAACCTTTTGATTCAAAATATTGATTCGGAGGGCAGCGTTCACCTGGAGGACATCTCCGTCGGCGGAGAGCTTCGGATTGGCGCCGGCGGCGTCAATGAGCTGAATCTGCGCAATGTGTCCGCCAACCGGCTGGTTATCAACAACAGCCAGGCGGTGGTCAAGGTGGCGCTGGAAGGGCAGGGAACGGTCAACACCATCGAAATTCGCACTCCCGCCGTTTTGGACCGCACCCTTTCCCAAGGGGCGGACGGTGGTAGCGTCCAGCAGGTGATTCTGCGGGCCGCCCCCGAGGTCGGTGTACTGGACGTGACCCTGGGCGGTTTGGAAATCCGCAGCCTGTCCGCCGAGCCGGGCACGGTGCTCAAGCTGGGCAAGGACACGGTGGTGGAGCAGCTGGCGGGAGAAGGCTCCCTGTCCCTGAGCGGGGAAGGCCAGGTGCTGAATATGGTCATTCAGCCGCCGGATTTAAGCGTTCCATCGGTGCTGAACCTGGGGGTTCGGGTGGACAATTTGTTGGTCAAAGGCCTGTCCCAGATGACGGTAGACGGCCTGGTCACCAGCCTGAGTTTATCGGAAGATACCGGCATATCGGGCCAGGGCGAAATAT
>JAKPGH010000126.1 GCA_029550985.1 Bacillota bacterium | reverse complement strand
GCCTTTTTTGGCATGATGACAAAATACAGCGAAATCTTTTTAGCGGTAAAGTTTCGGGAAAAAAACAGGGAAGGATTTCGGGGCGGACCCATGTATTATATGAAAAACGCCTTAAATAAACCATGGATGGGCTGTATTTTTTCATTCTTGTGCTCTTTGACCTCCTTTGGCATCGGCAATATGACTCAGGTAAACGCGGTATCCGGAGCCGCCCTTGCCGCTTTTGGCGTTCCACTGTGGGTAACCGGCATTTTGGTGGCAGTTCTGCTGGCGCTCGTGGTATTTGGAGGTCTCAGGCGCATTGCTTCCGTCAACGAAGTCATCATTCCCTTTATTTCCATTGCCTATATCATCTGTTCCATAACGGTTCTCATTCGCAACCGATTCTACCTCAGTTCAGCCTTTGCCTTGATCTTTCAAGGAGCTTTTCGCCCGGCAGGGGTGGCAGGCGGTGCATTGGGCTATGGCGTTTCCACGGCCATGCGCTATGGAATTGCTCGAGGCGTATTTACCAATGAAGCGGGACTGGGTTCGGCCCCCATTGCCCATGCCTCCGCCGACTGCAAAAGCCCTGCCCATCAAGGTGTGTGGGGAATTTTTGAGGTGTTCCTAGACACCATTGTGGTCTGCACCTTGACCGCCCTGGTGCTTTTAACGGCCCAAGGGGGTTCCCTCTGGCAAAGCGGCTTGGATGGTGTGGCATTGACCTCCGCCGCCTTTGCCAGCGTATTTGGGCCAAAGGGAGCGGGATTTATCGCCGTTGCGGTGATGTGCTTTGCCGTTGCTGGCATGCTGGGATGGTGTTTTTACGGAGAGACGGCCATCCGCTTTTTGACCGGAGACAGCAACTCTGCCATTCAACTTTATCGATGCCTGTTTCTTGCCTGTGCCGTCGTAGGAGCGGTCAGCGAAATGCGAACCCTCTGGGAGTTGGCGGACGCTCTCAACGCCATGATGGCCATTCCCAACGTTGCCGCCATGATTCTGCTGCACCGTCATATCCAGGTGCCCGGTAAAAAATCCATCGCTTCCCCACCCCGTTGAACAGTGAAAAACAGGAAAGAGCATGGTGCTCTTTCCTGTTTCAGCTTAGCTCGTGAAAGTATAATAACGCTTTCACCGGCTTTTAGGGAGCGCCTACCGAAACTTGAAACGAATCATTCAGCGTGGCAATGCTGTGGGATGACAAGCCGGCATGATGCTCATTTGTGCTATGCATACCAAACGTTTCCCGCATATGTATGAAAATCGGATATCGGAGTGGTTGTAACACACGTCCTTCAAACGATTACAACAATCCTTTGGTGGAAGGGATTTGGTCCTCCCTGCCGGTTTGGATAGAAACGGCATGAGCCAAAGCCCGGCCCAATCCCTTGAAAACGGCTTCGGCTATGTGGTGGGCATTTTTCCCCGCAAGCTGGCGGACATGAAGGGTCAATCCCATCGAACGGGTGAAGGCAAGGAGGAACTCCTCCAGCAATTGAGTGTCCCACTGTCCAACGGCAGGAACGGGAAATTGGACCTCATAGCCCAAATAGCTGCGGCCGGAAATGTCCAGGGCAATCAAAATCAGCGCTTCGTCCATGGGAAGAACCAGGTCGGCATAGCGGCGAATCCCCCGCTTTTCCCCCAAAGCTTTTTGGAACGCCGTACCTAAGGCAATTCCCACGTCCTCCACCGTGTGGTGGCCGTCTACCTCCAAGTCCCCCTTGCACTCGAGGTTCAAATCGAATCGGCCGTGGGCGGCCAACAGCTCCAGCATGTGGTTGAAAAATCCAATACCGGTGTCGATTTGATATTCCCCCGTTCCGTCCAAGTTCAGGGTCAGGGAAATTTGGGTTTCTTTGGTTTGGCGGGTTACCGAAGCCTGTCTCATAACGTCTCCTCCACTGCGCCCAAAAAGGCGTCCATGTCCTCGTCGGTTCCGATGCTCACCCGGATATAATCCAGGGTTCGGGGATGGTCAAAGCAACGCACCAGTATTCCCTTTTCCCGCAGCTTTTCATAAAACTCCCTGCCCTTTAAAACCGGGTGGGAGACAAACAAAAAGTTTGTGCTGCTGGGCAGAACCTTGCATCCCAATTCCTGTAAACGGCGGTAACATCTCTCCCGGGTGGCGATAATTTTTCCCACCACCTGGCGCAGGTGTGATTCGTCCCGCACCGCGATGGCGGCCGCCTGTTGGGTGAAGCGGTTGACATTGTAAGGGTGGAAAGAGTACTTCATCCGCTCCAAGGCGGCGATATGCTGCCTGCGGGAAAAGGCATAGCCCAGCCGCAACCCCGCTAACGAACGGGATTTGGAAAAAGTCCCCACAACCATCAAGTTGTCGAAGCGGTCCAGCAGCGGAAGACTGGTCACTCCGTCGCCGGCAAAATCCACATAGGCTTCGTCGATTATCACCAAATGGTCGGGGTTGCTTTGAACAATCCGCTCAACCTGCTCTCGGCCCAAAGCAAGGCCGGTAGGGGCATTGGGGTTTGCGATGAGAATATGGCCGTCCACCCCCAGGTAATCCTCCACCGTCACAGTAAAGTCTTCGGCTAAAGGAACGGGATGAGGGTTCAGGTGAAACAGTTTGGCGTACACCCCGTAAAATCCATAGCTGGGGTCTGGGAAATATACGGAATCTCCCGGGTCGAAAAAAGCCATGTGGATAAATGCGAGCACTTCGTCGGAGCCGTTGCCCACAAACACCTCGTCGCTCCGCAAACCATATCGTTCGGCAATGGCCTGGCGCAGCGCTTTGGCTTCCGGGTCGGGATAAAGGGAAAACTCCCGCGCCTTTTGCTCCGCCAGCAGTCGGGCAACTCCCGGTGCGGGAGGATATGGACACTCGTTGGTGTTGAGCTTGATGTACCGCCGCTCCACCGGCTGTTCCCCCGGCACATAAGGTTCCAGTTTTGCCCCATGACGACTGAGAAACCGGCTCATCTAGTTTCCTCCCTTGTCATTTCATTCCCGCTGTCCATCATGGCGGTTTTTAGCCATAGTTCTGTCATACCGTTACCTCTCTGGCCAGAGCTTTTTTCAACTGCTGGATGGCTGCATTTTTGAATTTATAGCTGGCAATGTTGGAAATGAGCCGGGCGGAAATGGGCATGATTTCCTCCAGCACCACCAGTTGATTAGCTTGCAGAGTGGAACCCGTCTCCACAATGTCGACGATGACGTCGGAAAGCCCTACAATAGGGGCAAGTTCGATGGAGCCATTCAGTGCAATCAGCTCAATTTCCTTGTTTTGCGCGTCGTAATAGTTTTTGGCGATGTTGGGGTACTTGGTGGCCACCCGCAAAACCCTGCGGGATGGAGTAAAGCCCTCTCTGCCTGCCACCACCATCCGGCAGATGCCAATATTCAAATCCAGCAGCTCATAGACGTCGGGGGTTGTTTCCAGCAGGATATCCTTCCCCACCACTCCCACGTCGGCGGCCCCGTGGAGCACATAGATGGCGACATCGGAGGGCTTCACCAAAAAGTACCGAACTTCGCTCACCTCGTCTTCCACCACCAGGCAGCGGGAATTTTCGGCCAGGCGAGCACCGCCATACCCCGCCCTTTCCAGCATGGAAAACACCTTATCTCCCAATCTTCCTTTGGGAAGCGCCATATTCAACACCTTACTCCACCTCCTTAAAGCGTTCCAATTTGCGGTATAAAAGCCCGCCGACATCGGCATCCTCTCTCTCGCAGCGCACCGTCAAGCCCCGGGTGTTCAGCTCGTTCACCCGCTCCATCAAAGCGTTCCAGTTGCAGTTAGCGGGATAGAGCAACAGCACATCCACCGGAGGGGTTTGTTCCTCCCACAAGCGGTCCAACTGATGGAGGGCGATGCCGAAACCGATGGCGCAGCAGTCCTTCCCTAGCTTTTGCATTAAATTGTCGTACCGGCCGCCGCTGCAAACCACGCCGGGGATGCCTCGGATATAGCCGCGAAAAATCAGGCCGTTGTAGTAATCCAAATCGTTGACCACCGAAAAGTCCAGATGAATGGTTTGGTTGAGGGCGGGGTGCAGCGATTTTGCCAGAGCTTCCAGCTCCTCGTAGGCCTTCGCCATCTCCTCTCCCTGAATCAGGGTTTTCGCCTCTTCCAACGCCTGCAAAAAGGGGCCGTGAATCCCCGCCAGGGACAATATTTGCTCTTTGCGGCCGTTTTCCACTCCCTCCACCTCTAAAATTCCCGCCACGTCATGAGGGCTTTTGGCGTGGATGGCTCCCAGAATCTTTCGCTCCACCAGAGGAGAAAGGCCGGTGTTTTTCAGCAGACCGGATACAAACCCAAGATGGGATACGTCTATGGCGCTTTCTCCCATCAGGGCAAGGCTGCGCAGGGCTAAATCCAGCACTTCCAGATTGGCAAAGGCATCCTCCCTGCCAATATGCTCAAGGCCAATCTGGTCCAGCACCTTGTAGGCCCGATTTTCGGGAGAAAAGCGCACCACTTCGTCGATATAGTAAAGCTTTTCGGAAACCGCCGGAAGCCTGGCAGGCAGGCTTTTGGCAATGCTCAAAGTAATGTCCGGCTTGAGAGCCAGCAGCCTTCCGTCGTGGTCCATAAAGGTGAGGATGCGGTCGGTTCCCAGAAAGTTTTTATTGTCGAGGTATAGGCTGTAATCTTCAAACTTAGCGATTTCGGTTCGCACAAAGCCTCTGCTTTCGTACAAAGCTCGCAACTTTAGTTCGCAGGCTTCTCTCGGTGAAAAAAAGGGAAACGATTTCATGTCATACACATCCATTATACGATGATGAGTTTGGGAATATCTTTCTGCATTATACTGTATTTTATTAAGTTAGTCAATTAGTATATTAAAGTGTTATCATGTAAAAATATTAGAAAGTAAATATTGACAAAATGAATTTACTGTGCTAATCTCTTAAACAATATAGCAAAAGGCGATGACAGGGAGGGTTCCTTCCATCCTTGACCCACAGAGAGCCGGTGGTTGGTGAAAACCGGTGGCAAGCGGTTGGAACTGTAGCCCTGGAGCCGAGACAAGAAAGCGCTTTCGGCGCAAGTAGATGTCTACGCAAAGGCAGCGTTAAAGGCCGAGGATTTGTTGGAATCCGTAATGAGTGGTCGGTGTAACTTTGACACCGGCAATTTGGGTGGTAACGCGGGTAATGCTCGTCCCATAGTTGGGATGAGCATTTTTTGTTTCCCCAAAAAGTCTCCTCCCCGCTCATTTCGCATTCTTCATTTCCGCCATTACAACATTATGGAGGAACAGAAGATGAAAAAAACTAATGCTATGGAGCAAAATCGTCTGGTGGAAACCCTGTATCAATCATTCTGCAAAGAAACCTTCGACGAAAACGGCGTTTTGAAAACCTTTGAGCCCATCTACCCCGACAATTTTAACTTTGCCTATGACGTGGTGGACCAAATTGCCGCCTATCAGCCGGACCGCCGGGCCATGGTCTGGACCAACGAGCACGGGGAAGAACGCATCTTTACCTTTGGAGAGATGAAATACTATTCGGACCTGACGGCGGGTATGCTCCGGGATTACGGTGTGAAAAAGGGCGACATGGTGATGCTGGTGCTCAGCCGCCATTACCAGTTCTGGTTCTGTATCCTGGCCCTGCACAAGCTGGGGGCGGTGGCCATCAACTCCACCAATATGCTCACCGACAAGGACTATCTTTACCGCTTCAGCAGCGCCGACGTCCGATACATCATCGCCACCGCCGAAGGAGAAACGGCCGCCCATGTGGAAACCGCTTGCCAAACCTATCGCGGCATCCGGGAAAAGTTTTTGGTGGCGGGCTCCAAATTGGCAAGCGGTAAGCGTTCCGGTTGGATTGACTTCAACGCGGAACTGGAACGCCATCAGCCCCTGGACCACCGAATTCCCACCAAGGCGGAGGAGCCTCTGCTGCTCTACTTTACGTCCGGCACCACCGGAAACCCCAAAATGGCTTATCACAACCACACCTATCCTATCGGGCACATTATCACCGCCAAATACTGGCACGGCATTACCGGCAGCGACCTGCACCTGACGGTGGCGGACACCGGATGGGCCAAGGCCAGCTGGGGCAAAATTTACGGGCAGTGGTTTGTGGGCGCCTGCCTCTTTGTCTATGACTTTACCAAATTTGTGCCGACCGATTTGATGCGGATGATTGCCAAATACAGGGTGACCTCCTTCTGCGCGCCGCCCACCGTCTACCGCTTTCTCATCAAAGAAGGCATGGAGCAATACGATTTGAGCAGCATCCGCCACGCCACCACAGCGGGAGAAGCCCTCAACCCGGAAGTGTTCCATCGCTTTTACGAATATACCGGCGTCAAAATTATGGAAGCCTTTGGGCAGAGCGAAACCACCGCCCTTACCGTCAACCTGCTGGGAACCGAGCCCAAACCCGGTTCCATGGGAAAATGCTCCCCTCTTTACGAAATTGATCTGGTGGATGCCGACGGAAACAGCGTCCCCGACGGCACAGTGGGTGAAATCGTGGTTCGGACTCACCACAATAAAATGCAGGTGGGGCTGTTCTGCGGCTACTACCGGGACAAAGACCTCACCTACAAGGTCTGGCACGACAATATGTACCACACCGGCGATACGGCCTGGCGAGACGAGGACGGCTACTACTGGTATGTGGGGCGGGTGGACGACGTCATCAAGGCGTCCGGCTACCGCATCGGGCCGTTTGAAATCGAAAGCGTGCTGATGGAACATCCTGCCGTGCGGGAATGCGCCGTGACAGGCGCTTCCGACCCCCTTCGAGGCACGGTGGTCAAGGCGACGGTGGTCCTCACCAGCGGATACTCCCCCAGTCAGGAGCTGATAAAAGAATTGCAGGAGCATGTGAAAAAGCAGACCGCTCCCTACAAATATCCCCGCATTATCGAGTTTGTGGATGAGCTTCCCAAAACCTTCTCCGGCAAAATTAAACGGGCGGAAATCCGCCGCTGGGACGAAGCTCGACAAGCGCAGCTTGCCACAGTCACGCGGAGAGTTTAATTTGCAGTTGAATAAAACGGAAAATGGCCGGAAATCCTTGTTGTTGGCCTTTATGATGAAATGCAGAATCCTCCCCGGCGACTGCCGAGGAGGATTCTGTGGGTATGACAGACAAGAACCCTAGTATTTCTTCGTTTACTTCATGGAGTTCTCGTAAGCCTGGATCATTTTCTTGACCATCTGACCACCCACAGAACCAGCCTGACGGGAGGTGAGGTCGCCGTTGTAACCCTGCTTCAGGTTAACGCCAACTTCGTTGGCAGCTTCCATCTTGAAGCGGTTCATAGCTTCTTTTGCTTCAGGAACCAGATGCTTGTTGCTAGCCATTACATTTTCACTCCTTAATACTAGATAAAGTGGTTTGCGTTTGCAGTAGTAGTATAAGCCTACTGCCTATCGTTATGAGTGGAAATATCATGGTCACACGTCACAATTTTCCTTTGAGCAAATCACATTTTCCTAATAAAATATAAATGGCGGCGACCACCAGGAGGGTAAAAGGGGCGATGGCTTTTTCAAAGCCGACTGGAATTTCCTGCGGTTCGACGAGGGAACCTTCAAAAGATTCAATGGCTCGTTGCACACCGATGACGGCGCTGTCCTCTTCGATGCTGGTAAGGGTGATGGTGTCCCGACTGTGGAGCCCGCAGGTAATGGCAGGCAACCCAAGATCCGGCATCGACTCGGATTGATAAATGGAGGAATCCACCACTGCCACCCCGTGCCTGATATCCAGCTGGCGGTTGGAAAGGGGAACAATATCCTTGCAAATCACAATGGCCTTTTCGGCTTTTATGGCTTCAAGGCCGTCCATATCGCAGAGAATCAAGGAGGGATTTTGCTTCTTCACCGATAAAGTACCCCCAAATGCCCGCAGGGTAATAAAATGTTTTTCCAACAGCCGGGCCACATCGTGAATCCAATCTCGACTCTGTTGTTCCACCGCAAAAAGGATGGCCACCATGTCTTTCCCTCCCATCCGTGGTATGTGATGCCGCAATTTTAGTATTTTTGAAATACCTTGCTTTATGCCATCGTATTGTTGGGAAAGGTTTCGTCTTGCAGCTTTTTCGACAGGATTTGCGCAGCCGATTTTGTATGTTTTGACTAATTTTATTCTATAGGCCCCTTGTTTATAGCCAGCATCTAGCATGTTGCACAAATTCTCGATGGTTTTCTTATGTTGCTGGAAGGCGGAATTTATATTATAATAACTAACATACCAAATGCAGGAAGCCCGCAAGTCAGCGGGGCTTTTTTTGGGGGAGCTGGATGAGGAAGTTAATTGGATTATTTTGCGCCCTTTTATTGTTGATCAGTCCAGCGGGGACATTGAATGCCTGGGCTGCGGAAAAAGATTTTGAAGAATTGGACTTAAAATCGCAAACCGCGGTGTTAATGGATTTGGACACCGGTCAGGTGCTTTACAATAAGGATATGAATCGCCGGGTTTATCCGGCCAGCACCACCAAGGTGCTGACGGCTCTGGTGGTTTTGGAAAACGCCAATCCCGACGAAATCGTTACGGTACATCAAACCGCTTTGGAGGACATTACCTGGGACAGCTCCCACATTGCCCTCACCGACGGAGAGCAGTTTACGGTGGACAACGGGCTTTACGCTTTGATGCTGCCCTCCGCCAACGATGCCGCCAACGCTTTGGCGGAACATGTGGCCGGCAGTCAGGAAACCTTTGCCGAAATGCTCAATGAACGGGCCAGGGAAATTGGCGCCCTGCACACCCACTTTACCAACGCCCACGGGCTTCACGACGATAATCACTACACCACCGCCTACGACATGGCCCTCATCACCCGGGCTGCCATGGAGAACGAAATGTTCCGGGTTTATTTTGGGGCGGCAAGATACACCATGCCCGCCACCAATAAAAATGAGGAGCGGCCTTTCACCAATTACCAGTATCAGTTGGTCAAGGAAACAGGCTATTATGACCCCAGGGTTGTGGGAGGAAAGATTGGGTACACGGAGGAAGCCCAGCACACCATGACGACGGTGGCCAAATACGGCGACCGCACGTTGATTTGTACCGTCATGGGTTCTCCCAAGCGGGGGGACAAATTCGACGACACCGAAAAGCTGTTGGATTTTGGCTTTGGGGAGTTTTCCTCCTATTCCATTCCCCGGGAGAATTTTTCCGGACTTCAGGTGCCGGTTATGGACGGAGAACAGGTGGTGGGCAGCGCCACCTTTTACGCCGACAGCGACGTTCCTGTTTTGCTTTACAACAGCCTTAGCCCGGAAGATATCTCCATCACCTTTCCAAAGCCGCAGGTTTTTACCGTGAATTCCCCCATGGAATGTCGAGTCACCATTGCGGCTCCATCTATTTCCGATGTGATACCTACCGTTCTCAGGGAGGTTGATCTCGTCGCCGATGTCAACCTCTCGGTGGTTTCGGCTATGTCACAGAAGGTGGAGGACCAGCCATCTTCCCCCTTAGCAATGGAGAATCGAACCGTCAAAAGGGTGGTCTTAGCGGCCGTTGGACTGATTTGTCTCATTGGTTTGCTGTTTGCTTATCGGGAATATAAAATCAGGAAAAAGCGAAAAGCTCGGCTCAACCGCCTTGCACAGAAAAGGAGAGAAGCTGAGCAACGCGCCACCTATCAATATTACTCCTTGCCTTCCCGCTCATCCTCCGGAACGGGAAGAACCAAAATTGGCTAATCATCTCAAAGGGCATTCCGAAACGGATTGCCCTTTTCTTTTAAAACCAAGCATAACACCTTGCCTTTGCAAATATGTTGCAACAAGGTTATAATATGAACGGTAGAATATCGAATTTTCCGCTCGATTTGACCTGATTCTTTCGTTTGTTCGTATACTAATAACGGTGGGAGGATACCCCTTTGTATCGAAAGCAAGAGAACGCCGCTTCCATTCCATCCAATGGTTTTTCAACGGTAGAACCAGGGGAATTCCCCCGGGAAGCGCCAACGCAAGAGACGCTCCCCAAAAAGGTGATTCGCTCCACCTTCAGCCTCATCGGTTTGGGGCTATTTTGTATGTTGGCGGTGCAGCAAATCATCAGCTTCATACTCGTATGGTTGATACGCGCCGTCGCCCCTCACTGGGAGGATACCGGGTGGTTTTTCTGGGCGGTATCCTATCTCCCCCTCTATTTGATTGCCTATCCCGTTATGCTTTCCATCTGGCGCAGGGTTCCGAACCGGCTGTCCCTGCCCTATCCCAACAAAAGGTTGCCTCGATACGCTTCTGTTTTGCTGGTGGCAGGTTGCTTTGCCGTCACTTACGTGCTCAATCTGGTCAGCATGTTGATAGCTCAAGGCTTTTCCCTGCTGACGGGAAATGAAATTGCCAATCCCCTGGCAGCTGCACTTGGTTCGGGGAACTTATGGCTCAACCTTTTTGTGGTGGTTTTGGTGGCCCCCATTATGGAAGAGCTGATTTTTCGCTTCTTCCTGTACAAAAAGTTGGCCTGCTTTGGGGGCAAAGTGTATGTGTTCTTTAGCGCCGTTCTATTTGCCGCCTTTCATGTCAATATTTATCAAATGTTGTACGCTTTTGTGCTTGGGGTTGTGATGGCGGTTATCACCTACCAGACCGGCACCATCCGCCACTCCATTTTACTTCATATCTGCATCAATTTTCTGGGTGGAGGCGGCACCCCTTTGATTCTCCATTATGCCGGGGAGTTGGGTACGATGATTGTGGGCGTACTCATCATTTTGCTGCTTGCGGCAGGTGTCTTTGCCATTATCTGGTGGTTTCGCAAAGGTTGTCCCTGGATGGAATTCGGGGAAAAACGATATGCCATCTCCCCCGCCCGCATCATCATATGGAATCCCGGGGTTCTGCTCTATTTTCTTCTGGTGATAGGTTTGATGATTCTAATGTGATTAATTGGAAACTGATGCAAAAGTAAAAGGCTTGGTTCAAAAGAACCAAGCCTTTATAATTCATGTTAATTGTTCTTATTCTTGATGTACTCGTCGATGGATTTGGCAGCAGTTTTGCCGGCTCCCATAGCCAAAATGACGGTGGCGGCACCGGTAACGGCGTCGCCGCCGGCGAAAACGCCTTCCCGGGTGGTAGCCATGGTCTTTTCGTCGGCAATCAAGCAGCCCTTCTTGTTGGTTTCCAAGCCGTTGGTGGTGCGGGAAATGAGGGGGTTGGGCGATGTTCCAATGGCGATGATGACCGCATCCACCTCAATTTCGAAGTTGGAGCCTTCCTTTGGAATGGGACGACGGCGTCCGGAAGCATCCGGCTCGCCCAGCTCCATCTCCACGCACTCGATGGCGCGGACATGCTTGCCTTCGTCTCCCAAAATCCGCACCGGATTGGTGAGCAGCTTGAATTCAATGCCCTCTTCCTTGGCATGGTGAACTTCTTCGGCGCGGGCAGGCAGCTCGTCCATGGAGCGGCGGTATACGATGTACACCTTTTCGGCGCCCAGACGCATGGCGGAGCGGGCGGCATCCATAGCCACGTTGCCTCCGCCCACCACGGCCACTTTCTTGTGGCGGATGAGAGGAGTGTCATAGGCGTCGTCGTAGGCACGCATCAGGTTGATGCGGGTCAGGTACTCGTTGGCGGAGTACACGCCCAGCAAAGTCTCCCCTTCAATGCCCATGAAGGAAGGAAGTCCGGCGCCTGAACCAATAAACACGGCTTCATAGCCCTGCGCAAAAAGGTCGTCGATGGAGAGCACCTTGCCGATGACCATATTGGTCTCCACCTTAACCCCCATATTCTTCAGGGAATCAATTTCCTTGCGGACAATGGCTTTGGGCAGACGGAATTCGGGAATACCGTAAACCAACACGCCACCCGCCAGATGGAAAGCCTCAAAGATGGTGACATCGTAGCCCATCTGACGCAGGTCTCCGGCGCAGGTCAAGCCGGCGGGGCCGGCGCCCACAATGGCAACCTTGTGGCCGTTGCTCTCGGGCTTCTTGGGTGTTTCTTCCACATGTTTCATATGCCAGTCGGCGGCAAACCGCTCCAGGCGGCCGATACCCACCGGCTCGCCCTTCTTACCCCGGACGCAGTACTTTTCGCACTGGGTTTCCTGCGGGCAGACCCGGCCGCAAACGGCGGGAAGAGCGTTGGTTTCCCGGATGCACTGATAGGCTTCCTCGAACTTGCCTTCGGCAATCAAAGCGATGAAATCGGGAATCTTTACATTGACAGGGCATCCCTCGACACAGGGCCTATGTTTGCAGTTAAGGCAGCGTTTGGCTTCCTCGATGGCCATTTCCTCGGTGTATCCCAAAGCCACTTCGTCAAAGTTGCGGTTGCGAATATGAGGCTCCTGCTCTGGCATTTTGACTTTTTCCAAGCTCATGTTAGGTTTAGCCATGGAGCTCTCCTCCCTTCAGTAAACGACATTCATGATTTGCCTCTTGTTCCTTGTAGAAGGAGTTGCGAGCCATCAGCTCATCAAAATCCACCAAATGGCCGTCAAATTCCGGGCCATCCACACAGGCAAATTTTACTTTCTTATCTACGGTTACCCGGCAACCGCCACACATGCCGGTGCCATCTATCATAATGGGGTTGAGGCTGACCACCGTTTTAATGCCATAGGGCTCGGTGGTTTTGCATACAAACTTCATCATAATGACCGGACCGATGGCGATGACCACATCGTACTGGTTGCCGGCCTCCAGCAAAGATTTCAGCTTGTCGGTGACAAAGCCTTTCTCCCCGTAGGAACCGTCATCGGTGGTGAGGTAGAAGTTGTCGCAGACCGCTCTCATTTCTTCTTCCAAAATCACAATGTCTTTAGAGCGAAAACCGGCAATGATATCCACCTGGGCTCCCATTTGATGAAGAGCCTTGGCCTGCGGATAAGCAATGGCGCATCCTACGCCGCCGCCTACAACACAAGCCTTTTTGATGCCTTCCAGATGGCTGGGCATACCCAAAGGACCTACAAAATCATAAATGTCGTCTCCAACGTTGAGCTGGGAAAGCATCAGGGTGGAACGGCCCACGTGCTGGAAAATGATGGTAACTGTTCCCTTTTCCCGATCGAAATCGGCGATGGTCAAGGGAACCCGTTCGCCCTGTTCGTCTACTCGAAAGATGATAAACTGCCCCGGTTGCGCTTTTTTGGCAATTAGGGGAGCATCCACTTCCAGTAGCGTCACCGACTCGTTGAGACGGCGCTTGTTTACGATCTGATACATGGTCACTGCTCCTTTTCTTCCGTTTCTGCTTCGCTTTGCCCCTCTGCTGCCTTCTCTGAAGGAGCAGACGGGCTGATGACAAAGGATTCTAAACGCTTCTGGTTGAGAACACCGTAGAGGTATTCTTCCAGACAATATCCGCCTTCATAGATTGCTTTGGCATGTTCTTCTCCAACATACCGGAAATGCCAGGGCTCATAGATGATATTGGTAATATCCTGCTTGTCCTTGGGGTAACGCAGGATAAATCCATATTTCCAAGAGTTGGCCGCCAACCATTTGGCCGCGGGAGTCTCGGCAAAGCCTTCGTCCAGGACCTGATACTCGGGGGTGACAATGTCCACTGCAAGCCCAGTCTGATGCTCGCTGGTACCCGGCGGCAACACGATGGTCGCAGCAACGGCAACCGCCTCTTCCCTGGTTTTGCCCATGGCCTCATGTTCCGCAATCTTTTTTTGGTACAGTTCCCTTTGCCGTTCCTCGGAGCGGTAGGCGGAACAGATCACCAAATTAATGCCTTCGGCCTTGGCCTCCGTCATCATCCGCTTGAGGGCGGGCGCGATGCGGGAATCTACCTGATAACCGGGAGCGACCGTTTCCAGTTGGGGAGGGCTGTATCCCTCGGGCAGGGGACTCACAGCGCTGGCCAGCATTAACTGCCATTCATCATCTTCAGAACTATGTACGGCTGGTTCTTCCTGTTCTGGTTCCGATTCAGACTCGGATTTAGGCTGGGATTCCTGTTCCGGCTCAGAAACCTCCGGCTCCTGCAGAACAGATGCTTCGGGCTGAGAAGACTCGGTCTCTTGAGAAACTTCTGTTTGACCTTGAGAGGAATTCCGTTTATTTCCAATCAGCCACCCAGCTCCCCCAATGACTCCAACGACAATCAACGCCAACAGCAACCTGCGTATGATAAACTTCCTTGGAGTTCTTTTTTTTCTTTTTTTTGCCATGAATTCGCCTTCTTATTGCTATTTGTTATGATAGTCATAGCTTTATAATTAAAACACATTATGATATCAATGTCAATCAAAAACCAGCTTGGGCGTTGATTTGGAAGGTTTCGGGAAAGGTCTTTCCATTTGTTTTTGGGGGTGGAATCCTCTCCAAAAACATCCTACTTATGCTATAATAATGATGAAGTATTGATAATCCGAGGTGAAGCCCATGCCCCCCGCCAACTTTCTCGAATCAACGGTTCTGCAGGATACAAAAATGCACTCTCTTTCCACGGCAAAACGGATCCGGCAGTTTCTTCGTCCCTACCGTCGAGGTTTTCTGATCCTGCTGTTGCCTTTGAGCCTGCTCCTTACGGAGTGGGCTGCCCAATATCCTACTACTGTGGAGCGGCTGTTCTCCCGCCGGGTCTATCGAGTCTTTACAGAGGTGCTGGGCAGAATTTTTGGATTGTTTCCCTTTTCGGTGGCGGAACTTGCCTTGTATGGGCTCATCTTTATCGGCCTGCTTTGGCTAACCGTACATATTTCCCGGCTGGTTCGACTTAGAGATATCACCACCCGCCTGCCGGGAATGCTGGCCACCTTGTGCTGCGTGGTGGGAGTGGGCTACTTTCTCTTTACCCTGTTTTGCGGATTAAATTACCATCGGGTCACCTTCGCCGACCAGAGCGGATTGGAGGTGCGCCCCTCCTCCGTCGAAGAGCTGGCGGCCCTATATCAAGAACTGGTGGAAACCGCCAACAGCGTTCGGCAACAGGTTCTGAGCAATCATCTGGGAGAAATGGTGCTGTCCCAGGAAAGTTATCACGATGCGGGAGTTCAGGCGGCACAAGCCATGAACAAACTCGCGGAGCGCTACCCCTTTCTGAAGGGATTTACGCCCAGAGCCAAGCCGGTAAAGCTGTCCCGATTGATGTCGGTCATCGACATTACGGGAATCTACATACCTTTTACCTTTGAAGGGAACGTCAATGTGGATGTGCCGGATTACTACATACCCTTCTCCATGATTCACGAACTGGCCCATTTCAAAGGCTTTATGCGAGAGGATGAGGCCAATTTTATCGCCCATTTGGGATGCCGTGAAATGGACGATCCAGCCTTCCAGTATTCGGGGACGGTTTTGGCCCTGATTCACAGCGGAAACGCCTTATATCGTGTGAATCCGGATTTGTACTTTTCCCTCTCCGCTCAGCTTTCCGAAGACGTTCGACGAGATTTTGCCGCCGGTTCCGCCTATTGGCAGCAGTTTGAAGGCCCGGTGGCGGAGGTGGCAGGAAAAATCAACGACAGCTATTTGAAGGCAAACCGCCAGGTAGAGGGAGTGCAAAGCTACGGTAGGATGGTGGATTTGCTGCTGGCGGATTACCGGGCTCGTCACGCGGCAGATGAAGCATAAATTGCATATTT
>JAKPGH010000233.1 GCA_029550985.1 Bacillota bacterium | reverse complement strand
GGTCGCTGTCGTAGGCGTTTTGATAGGCTTCCAGAAGGGTGTCTCCCAATCCGACGCCGCAGGGGTTGGCGTGTTTGACCGCCACGACGCAGGGCCGCCGGCTGCCGAACTCCTTGAGGGTATCCAGAGCGCCGTTGGCGTCGTTGATGTTATTAAAGCTCAGCTCCTTGCCGTGGAGCTGCTTTGCCGCCGACAGCACGTTGTCGTACCGGCCCACTTCCCGGTAGAAGGCTGCCTTTTGATGAGGGTTCTCGCCGTAGCGCATGTCTTGAACCTTTTCAAAGGTGCAGGTGAGCTGCTGCGGGAAGAGAGGGGCGTCCTTGCACTGCTGCCGCAGGTAATTGGCGATGAGGGCGTCGTAGGCGGCGGTGTGCTCAAACACTTTCAGCGCCAGCTGGAATTTCAGCTCCCGGGAAAGGGCGCCCTCTTTTTCCAGATGCTCCAGGATGTTGGGATAATCGTTGGGGTCCACCACCACCGCCACGTCCTGCCAGTTCTTGGCTGCGGCGCGAATCATGGTGGGGCCGCCGATGTCGATGTTTTCCACCGCCTCCTCCAAGGTCACCCCGTCTTTGAGGATGGTCTGCTTAAACGGATAGAGGTTGATGGCCACCACGTCGATGGGAACCACTCCCAACTCTTTGATTTGGGCCATGTGGGAAGGGTTGTCCCGCATGGCGAGGATTCCCGCGTGAATCATGGGGTGCAGGGTCTTTACCCGGCCGTCCAGACATTCGGGAAAACCGGTCACCTGGCTGACCTCGATGTTTTCCACGCCCGCCTGGGTCAGGACTTTGGCGGTGCCGCCGGTGGAGACAATTTCATACCCCAGCTTGACAAGGCCCCGGGCGAACTCCACCACCCCGGTTTTATCCGAAACACTGATGATCGCACGTTTTTTCATTACTATTCCCCCCGCGTTTAAAAAGGTCATATTTCCATGAGAAGCCGTTCAGCTTTCCATTTACTCCTTCAGTTCTCCCCGGCAGAACATGGCCACCGCTTTGGGAAGCAGCACCCACTCCGCCTGCTCCATCACCCGGCGCTGAAGGGTTTCGGGGGTATCCCCCGGCAGCACCTCCACCGCCTTTTGCAGCAGGATTCGGCCGCCGTCCACCACCTCGTTGACCAGGTGAACGGTGGCGCCCGTCACCTTGACCCCCCGTTCCAAAGCCGCCTGGTGTACCCTCAGCCCGTACATCCCCGGGCCGCAGAAGGAAGGGATGAGGGATGGGTGAACATTGAGAATGCGGTTTTTGTACCGGTTGAGAACCTCGGGGCCCAGCACCGACAAAAATCCCGCCAGCACCACCAAATCGACTTGGTGGCGGGTAAGCTCCTCGCAAAGCTTCCGGTCAAACTCCTCGGAAGAAAGCTCCCTGCGGGGGACCACCGCCGTGGCAATGCCCGCTTTGGCGGCCCGCTCCAGGGCATAGGCATCCCGCCGGGAAGAAAGGACCAGCACAATTTCGCCGCCGGGAATTTCTCCCCGTTTTTGGGCGTCGATGAGGGCTTGCAGGTTGGTGCCTCCCCCGCTGACCAGAACGGCAATGCGGGTCATACCAGCTCGACCCCCTCGTCCCCCGCCGTCACGACGCCGACAGGGTAGGCTTCCACCCCGTTTTCCTTCAGGACGGCCACCGCCGCGTCGGCGTCCTCCTCCGCCACCACGGCGCACATTCCCACTCCCATGTTGAAGGTGTTGAACATATCCCGCTGGGGAATATCGCCCTCTTTGGCGATGAGGTCAAAGATGGGAGGGGTTTTGACTTTGGATTTTTCAATGCGGGCCATCAAGCCGTCGGGCAGAGCACGGGGAATGTTTTCGTAAAAACCTCCCCCGGTGATGTGGCACAAAGAGCGGAGGTTCACCCGCTCCATCAGCGCCAGAACGGGCTTGACGTAAATTCTGGTGGGGGTGAGCAATTCTTCCCCCAACGTTTTGCCCAGTTCGGCAACATATTGCTCCAGCCGGCCCTGTTCCTCCACCCGCAACACCTTGCGCACCAGGGAATAGCCGTTGGAGTGGATGCCGGAGGAAGGCAGCGCCACAATGACGTCCCCCGCCCGGACATGCTCGCTGTCCAGCATCTTTTCCTTATCCACCATGCCGACGGCAAAGCCCACCAAATCGTATTCGCCCTCGGCGTAGAAGCCGGGCATCTCGGCGGTTTCCCCTCCGATGAGAGCGCAGCCGGACTGAACACAGCCCTCCGCCACGCCCGCTACAATTTGTTCCACCCGCTCGGGGACATTTTTGCCCACGGCTATGTAGTCCAGAAAAAACAGAGGGGTTGCGCCGCTGCAGACGATGTCGTTGACGCACATGGCCACGCAGTCGATGCCCACGGTGTCGTGCTTGTCCATCAAAAAGGCAAGGCGCAGCTTGGTGCCCACCCCGTCGGTGCCGGAAACCAGCACCGGCTCCTTGATGCCGGAAAGCTGAGGGGCAAAGAGGCCTCCAAACCCTCCCAACCCCGACAGAACTCCGGGAATGTTGGTGCGGGCCACATGCTTTTTCATAAGCTCCACCGAGCGGTACCCGGCTGTGACATCCACCCCCGCCGCCTTGTAACTGTCGCTGTAACTTTTCTTCATTGCAATCATCCTTTCGGGTGATGTCAGTCGTCCAATATCTTTTGGCTGCGGCTTTCGCTGATTTTCCGCTCAAATTTGTTGACGGGGACGGGCTGCGGCTCCGGCAAGGGGTAGCGTCCGGTAAAGCAGCCGTCGCAGAAGCCGCAGTTGGCTCCTTCGGCAATGCGGTTGACCCCCTCCACCGAAAGAAAGCCCAGAGAATCCACCCCTATTTTTTGGGCAATCTGCTCCACCGTCAACCGGTTGGCGATGAGCTTGTCCCGGCTGTCGATGTCGGTGCCGAAATAGCAGGGATGGAGGAAGGGCGGCGCCGAAATCCGCATGTGAATTTCGGTGGCTCCCGCATCCCGCAGCAGCTTGACCAGATGCCAGCTGGTGGTGCCCCGCACAATGGAGTCGTCAATCATCACCACCCGCTTGCCCCGCACCGTCTCCTCGATGGCGTTGAGCTTGATGCGCACGGCGGCATCCCGCTCCTTCTGGGTGGGCTGGATAAAGGTGCGGCCCACATAGCGGTTTTTGATAAAGCCCACGCCGTAGGGAATCCCCGATTCTTTGGCGTAGCCCATGGCGGCGTCCAGGCCGGAATCGGGGACGCCGATGACCACGTCCGCCTCCACCGGATGCTCTTTGGCCAGCAGCATTCCCGCCCGCACCCGGGCGTTGTGGACCGTAACCCCCTGTATCACCGAATCGGGGCGGGCGAAGTAGACAAACTCAAAGACGCAGAGGTTGCCCTTCTCGCCGCAGTGGGTGCGGTCGCTTCTGATTTGGACTTTGCCGTTTTCATCCCGGGTGACAATGACAATTTCGCCGGGGTCGATATCCCGGACAAAGGTGGCGCCTATGCCGTCCAGGGCGCAGGATTCGGAGGCAAAGACCACGCCATCTCCCAGCCTGCCCATGCACAAGGGCCGAAAGCCCTTGGGGTCCCGGACGGCAATCAGCTTTTGCGGGGACATAATCACCTGGGAATAAGCTCCCTGGACTTTGTACATGGCGCGGCAGATGGCCTCTTCGATAGAGCGGGATTCCAGCCGGGCCCGGATGATGACGTGGGCCATTACCTCGGTGTCGGTGGTGGAGTGGAAGATGGCTCCCTGCATCTCCAGCTCTTCCCGCAGCTGGGTGGCGTTGATAAGGTTGCCGCTGTGGGCCAGCACCATGGTGCCCTTTTGGTGGCGGAACACCAAAGGCTGCGCGTTGGTGCGGTTGTGGCCGTCGGCGGTGGAATAGCGCACATGG
>JAKPGH010000220.1 GCA_029550985.1 Bacillota bacterium | reverse complement strand
CGGGCAACGGACAGCGAAGCCGGGAAACCGGTGCGGCGTTTGTCTGAGCATGATGCACGAAGGGGTGATTTCATTCCATCATCTGTGGTTGCCCCTTCATCACGCTGTCTTGAAAGAAAGACAGATGGGATATTGAGCCTGACAAGCGGCACTTTTGTGCTGCTTGTCAGGCTCTTTTTTTCGTTTTAGCGGCAAAGGTGCCGCTTGCCGGGCTCCGAAAGGAGAACGGCAAATTGAAAGTCCGGTATGAATTTGTAAATGGAGAAATATCTGAAATCGAGGTGGACGACAACCTTGGGGAGCTGCTGGTGGATTTTGACCGGCAGGAATATAACAACGACCACAAGGAAACCCGCCGCCATATTTCCCTCGATGGGATGGAATACGAAGGCGAGGCGTTCCTCTCCCCTGAAAATACGGAGGAGCAAGTTTTGAAGCGAGAAGATATGGCCCGCTTGCTCCGGGCCATGGAGGCCCTTACCTCGGCCCAGCGGGAGCTGGTGCGCCGGGTCTATTTTGAAAATGAGAAAATCTCGGAGATTGCCCGTGAAGAAGGCGTTTCCCATGTGGCAA
The DNA here is from genome assembly GCA_029550985.1 of Bacillota bacterium. GTDB lineage: Bacteria > Bacillota > Clostridia > Oscillospirales > Ruminococcaceae > WRAV01. The sequence goes on along the minus strand of JAKPGH010000220.1, from coordinate 32,882 downwards.
TCCATGACCGCCTAAGGCGGATATACCAGAAGATTAAAAATAATTTTTAATCTGACCCTTACAATTTGCCTTTCCCGTGGCCTAACAGTGAGAGCTACAAAAACCGGCTCTCAGAAAGAGGTGAAAGGCAAATGAAACATAACTTAAAAATCTGCATTGCCAGCGGGCCGGAAACCGGCGGCATAGTCCGCTGTAAGACGGTTCGGCTGCGCGAGCGGGTGCTGCGGCGTTTGTTCGGGGATATGCGCCGTGTGACGATCATCGTCCCCGGCGACAGTGTGCAGGCGCTGTCGGTTCAGGAGGTGCCGGAGGTGGGCAGCCATGATTGTGCATGAGAATGTCCGCCCGGCCCTGCTTATGCCGATCAAGGCCACGCCTTACCGGCACCAGATCGAAGCCTTCAATTTTGTCTGCGGTCTGTTTGGCCTGCTGCCGGGAGGTGATCGGGATGGCCCAAGCGACGGTGAAATGCCACCTGTGCGGTCGGAGCTTCCAGAAGCCTCAACATGAAATAAGCGAACATAATTTTTGCTGTTTCGCTCACTTTCAGCAATGGAACCGAAAACGGCTGGCGGAATATAACCGCACAGAAAATCCGGCAAACAAGCCGGGTGGCCTTCTGTCATCCAGAAAAAAACACCATGCGAAGCTCTCTGGCACTGGCAAAGGAAAAACATACCGCAAATTTTACGGCAAGCACGAGCATAGAGCCGTTGCAGAAGCCATGATTGGAAGGCCGCTTCGTCCCGGAGAAATCGTCCATCACAAAGATGGAAATATCCTAAACAACGATCCGGTCAATCTCGAAGTGCTTTCTTCCCAATCGGAACATTGCCGCGTGCATGGCTTTGGCAAGAAGAAAGGTGGTGGTGTCGATGAACATTTCCAGTAAAGGGGCTGCGCTCCTCATGGAAATGGGTTGACCCGGCACAGGGAAAACACTGACTACTATCGCCATTACCGGCGCACTTTCGCAGGCGGGCCGGATTCGCCGGGTGCTGATTGTGGCCCCGCTCTCCATCCTTGGCGTATGGGAGGAGGAATTTCAGAAATTTGCCGCCTTCCCGTATGCGCTGGCGGTTCTGTCCGGCAGCAGCGCCAAGAAGCTGGATACCCTGCGGCACATGACCGGCACCGCCCTGCAGGTGGTGGTCGTAAACTATGAGTCCGCATGGCGGCTGGAAAAGGCTTTGACCGCATGGCACCCCGACCTGATTATCGCGGACGAGGGCCACAAGATCAAAACCCACAATATCGCCGCCAGTAAGGCCATGCACCGGATGGGCGCAAAGGCCAGCTACCGGCTCCTGCTCACCGGTACGGTTATCACCAACAAGGCCATTGATGTGTTCAGCCAGTATAAATTTCTGAACCCGGCCATTTACGGGAACAGCTTTTATGCTTTCCGCAACCGCTACTTCGACATGGTGGGCTATGGCAATCATACCCCGGTTTTGAAGAAATCCATGGAGGGCGAGCTGACGGAAAAGCTCCACAGCATTTCCTACCGGGCGACGAAGGCGGAATGTCTGGATTTGCCGGAAACCACCGATGTGATCCGGCAGATAGAGTTGGAACCCGCCGCCCTGCGGATATACCGGGGCCTCGTTAAAGAAAGCTATGCGGAACTGGCCGGTGGCGAGGTTACAGCCACTAACATCCTCACCCGGCTACTGCGGCTGTCCCAGCTCACCGGCGGCTTTCTCGGAAATGACAAAACCGCTGCCGTGGAGCAGGTAAGCGCGGCCAAGCTCTCCGCCTTGGAGGACATTCTGGACGGGGCTGTGGCCGAGGGGAAAAAGCTGGTTATCATTGCCCGCTTTATCCCGGAAATCAAAGCCATCTGCAAATTGCTGGAAAAGCGGGGCCTTGGGTATTCCTGCATCACCGGCGAGGTGAAGAACCGGGACGAGCAGGTGGCGCGGTTCCAAAATGAGCCGGAGGTCATGGCCTTTGTGGGCCAGATTGCCACAGCGGGGCTTGGCATTACCCTGACCGCTGCCTCTACCATGGTCTTTTACTCCCTCGACTATTCCATGTCGAACTTTGAGCAGACCAAGGCCCGGATACACCGGGTGGGCCAGCGGATGCCCTGCACCTATTTATATCTGGTGGCCCGTGGCACCGTGGATGAAAAGGTGCTGGCGGCACTGGAAAGCAAGGCCGACCTTGCGAGAACCCTTGTTGACGATTACCGCAGCGGGAGAAATCCCTTTGCTGCTTAGATTTGGAGGAACGATGGATACAGAAAAAATGTTTGAACTGGCTGACCGGCTTCGGGCGCTTCGTGACGAGAAAGCCGAGGTCGAGCAGCACTTGAAAGAAATCAAGGCGGAAATGGACGAGGTGGACTACCGCCTCTCCGAGCTGATGGCCGAGAGTGAAACGCAGAATTTTACCCGCTCCGGAACCATGTTCTGCCTGACGACCAAAACCCACGCTTCCGCCGTGGCAGGCCGGAAAGAGGAATTATTCTCTGCCCTCCGCGCCGGGGGCTTCGGCGACCTTGTGTATGAAACCGTCAACGCCAACAGCCTCTCCGCCTTCGTCAAGGAGCAGGTGGCAGAAAACGGCGATATGCTGCCGGATTGGCTGGATGGCCTTGTCAATGTGTTTGAGAAAACTACCGTGGGCGTGCGCAAGGCCGCAAAGTAAAAATATCAGGAGGATTTATCCATGAGCGATAAGAACGAACTTATGACTACTGGCAGCGGCTTTCTGGCCCTTGCCGACTTCAATATGAACGAGAGTATGGCCGAGGAACTGGAAGGCTTGGAGGGCGGCTTTGACCGGGTGAAGATCCCGTCTGGCGGTGCCACCATGTTCGAGCTGCCCGGCGACGAGGCGGACGAGCCGGAAATGGTGAAGGAATTTTCCGCTGTGATCCTGCACCATCATCCGGTCTTGCAGTATTACAAGGAGAAATATACCGGAGGCAGCAACCCGCCCGATTGCGGCTCCTTCGATGGCGTGACCGGAGAAGGCACACCCGGGGGTGTCTGCGCACAATGCCCCCTCAATCAGTTTGGCTCCGGGGAGAACAACAGCAAAGCCTGCAAAACCCGGCGCAGGGTATTCCTGCTGCGGGAGGGCGAGCTGTTCCCGCTGATCCTCTCCCTGCCCACCGGCTCGATGCGGGAATTTTCCCGCTACATCAAGCGCCTGCTCAGTAAGGGCAAAAAGAGCAATATGGTCGTGACTCGCTTTTCTCTGAAAAAGGCCACCAACACCAGCGGCATTGCATACTCGCAGGCACAGTTTACCATTGACCGCCCGCTCACCAGCGAGGAGCAAATCCTCATTAACCGCCTGTCCGAGCAGGTGAAGCAGTACAGCCGCCGCGTGGGCTTTGATACCGAGGAGCCTGCCGAGGCTGGCCCGCTGGTTGACCCGGAAACCGGCGAGATCGTGGAACCCCTGCAATAAGCACTTTCGCCCAGCGGAGCGGGGCCTTCGGGCCTCCTCCGCTTTCCGGGCAGAATGGAGGAAAAATGAGCTATACCTGTGCTTTGTCACTGAAAAAGATAAAAGACTATCTGGCCGGGGCCGCCGTGGTCGGCTTCGACTTTGAAACCTCGCCCACCGAGGAATACCGCTCGGAGGAGCGGGCCGCGCTGGATGCCCACAAGGCCGCCATTACCGGAGTGAGCCTTTCCGTATCCGAGGACAGCGGCATCTATATCCCGCTGCGGCACCGGGCCGGGCGGAATATCCAAAAGCCGGAGGCGGTCATGGACTATCTGCGGCAGGCCGTATTTGAGAACGCCACCGTGATAAAGGTGGCCCACAATCTGGCCTTCGAGTCCATGTTCCTGTATGCCTTGGGGGTGATCGTGCAGCCGCCCTGCTATGATACCATCGCGGCGGCCCAGCTTACCCTGAAAAACAACACCGCTTTCCGTGGCCTGTCGGACAGCGGCCTTAAAACCCTTGTGCCGCAGCTTTTCCATGTGGAGCTGCCGGATTTTGAAACCGTAACCGCCGGGCGCTTCTTCGATGAGCTTGACCCGCAGGACAAGGAAACCGTCCGATATGCCTGCGCCGACAGCGACTTTGCCCTGCGGCTATATTACCTTTTCAACGGCTGGTTCGATCAATACCTGCCCCGGCACCGCCGCATTGTGGAGCAGATCGAGTCCCCGACCGCCGTGTACTGCGGCCTGATGCGGTATAACGGCCTGCTCATGGATCGGGCCGCCATGGAAGCCAAGCAGGCGGAGGCCGAGGAACGGATTTCCACCATCCGGGAGGAAATCGCCTTCCTGATCGGCGACGTGGAGATCGGGGCCAATGCCTCCACATCTGCGTTCAAAAGTTATCTTTATAAAGACCTTGGGCTGCCGGTGGTGAAAACCACGGCCAAGTATCAGGAGGCCGCCGACGATGAAACCATGATCCTGCTGGCCGCATGGTGCCGGGAGAACCGCCCGGAGCTGACCCGGATCTTTGAGCTGGTGCAGGAATACCGGCGCTGGGGAAAAATCAAAGGCACCTATCTGGACGGTTATCTGCGGCATATCAACAGCGCCACCGGACGGATACATCCCGACCTCATGCCGCTGGGGACGGAAACAGGCCGCTTTGCCGCCCGGAACCCGAATATGCAGAACTGCCCGCGCAAGGACAACGACCCCATCGGGGTGCGCTCCATGATCGTGGCCCCGGAGGGCTGCGTCCTGCTTTCGCTGGACTTTTCGCAGATTGAGCTGCGTGTTGGGGCCTTTTACTGCCGGGATGAAAAGATGCTCCAAACCTACCGGAACGGCGGCGACATCCATGCGCAGACCACCTCGGTTATTTATCACATCCCCTTCGAGCAGGCGGCGGATAAAAACGCGGAGCATTACAAGGAGCGCCGGACGATTGCCAAGAACTGCAATTTTGGCGTATTCTTCGGCCTGTTTCCCAAGGGCCTGCAACGGACATTAAAATTCAAAGCCGGCCTCGATACCCCGCTGGCGGAATGTGAGAAAATCATCGCCAACCTCAAAGCCGGTTATCCTCAGCTCTCCTTGTGGCAGGAGGTGGTAAAGCGGCAGGCCAAGGTGCGCCGGTACAGTGAAACATGGCTGGGCCGCCGCAGGTATCTGCCGGGCATCGTTTCCGATGATTGGGGCAAAAAGAGCTTTGCCGAACGGTGCGCCATGAATACTCCTATACAGGGAACCGCCGCCGATATTTTGAAGCTGGCCCTTGGCCGCCTGATCGTGGAATTGCCGGACTATCCGTGGCTGCGGCCTTTGCTGCAAATCCACGATGAGCTGGTGTTTGAGCTGCCCGCCGACAAGGTGGAGGAAGCGGCGGCTCTGATCCGTTCCTGTATGGAGGCCCAGCCCTTCCCGGAATTTGACGTGCCTATTGTGGCCGAGGCCGCCTTTGGGCCGAGCTTCGGGGAACTGGCAGAAATGGAGGTGGCTCGATGAGTGTGAATTTATATAATGCAGAACGGTATCTCGATCCCACCGCCTATGAGGCCCTGATGAATATTGAACGGGAGGCCAAGCGTACCGCCTATAAGCCGCTGGTCTTTATCTGCTCACCCTTTGCCGGGAATATCGAGCGCAATACCAGACGGGCGCGGGATTTCTGCCGGTTTGCGGTGTCGGAGAACTGTATCCCCATAGCGCCGCACCTGCTGTTTCCTCAATTCATGGAGGAAAGCGACCCGGAGCAGCGCCGCCTTGGCATCTTCTTTGGTCTGGTCTTACAGAGCAAGTGCAAGGAGGTGTGGGTGTTCGGCGGCAATATCACAAAGGGCATGGCGGTGGAGATTGAAAAGGCCCATGAGCGCGGTCTGCCTGTCCGGTACTTTACCGAGGGCTGTGTGGAGGTGGTACGGAAATGAGGAAAGCACTGAATATCCCGCTGGAAGAATTTCTCCGCCCTTTCTTCGGGGCGGGCGAGCGCATCTGCCTGCGGATATTTGACGATAGAAAAACCGGCACCTTCAAAGGGGCCAAGCTGGAAACCTCCCTTTCCGGCCTTCCGGGCCTGATGGATACCCTCAAAAAACACAACGAGAAAAACCGGGGCATCTATTTTGTGGTGAACTTCGGCGGCCATGAGGACAGCGAGATCACCCGGATCAACGCGCAGTTTATGGAGTGCGACGAGCTGCCGCTGGACGAGCAGCTTAAACAGATTGAAGCGTTTCCGCTGGAACCCTCGCTCATTGTGAAAACCCGGAAATCCCTGCATACTTACTGGCTTATCAAGGAGGGGGACGTGGCAGCCTTCCGCCGGGTACAAAAGCGCCTTGTGGCTCAGTTTCATGGGGACAGATCCTGCGTCAATGAAAGCCGGGTGCTTCGTCTGCCGGGCTTCTACCATTGCAAGGAGGAGCCGGTCATGGTGGAGTGTATCCATTTTCACCCGGAGCTTCGCTATACGCAGGCCGAGCTGGAACAATACCTGCCGCAGATTTCCGAGGAACCCGCCGCGCCTGCCGGGCCAGCGGCCAAAGGGACGCAGCAGGGCCTTTCTCTGGTCTTGAAACGCTGTGACTTCATCCGGCATTGCCGGGACAATGGGGCCATCCTCCCGGAACATGACTGGTACGCCATGATTACCAATCTGGCGGTTTTTGAGGGCGGCGAGCGGGCCATCCATGAACTGTCCGCCCTTTATCCGGGGTACAGGGCAGCAGAAACGCAGGAGAAAATCCAACATTTCCTGCAAAGCGGCACCAAGCCCATCACCTGCAAGGCCATTGCGGAAAAGGGCTTTGTCTGCCCGAAGCTGGAAAACGGCTCCTGCTCCTGCAAATCCCCGGCAGCCCTGTGCTACCTGCCGCTGTCGCTGGACGAATTGCGGGAGGCCCTCGCCTTGGTGGCGGCGCAGAAATCCCCGGTGGAAAATATGCGGGCGGCCAAGGAGTTTGTCCGGGAGTCCTTGTATAATATCGAGCCGCTGGATGCCGGGGCCTTTGTGGAGTATGAGCTGCGGGAGCATTTCCGCCTGAAAGCGGCGGATACCAAGGCGCTGTCCGCCTACCAAAAGGAGCTGCACAAGGCGTATGCCGCCAAGAAGGAAACCCGGCAGGCTGCGGAGGAAAACGGCCTGCCGGAGTGGTACGAAGTGACTGAGCGCGGCGGCCTGCGGTTCCTTTCCGGCCTGCTGGCGAACCATCTGGCCGAGAATATGCACGCCTTCTATACGGCCAGCAGCTTTTTCTTCTATCAGGGAGGCGTGTACCGGGAAAGCGAGGACATGGTGGCAGCGGCCAAGGTGCGGGAGCTGATGCTCCCCAAGAGTGCGTCCATGCAGGCCATCAATGATACCGTGGGCCAGTGGAAAATGCTCATAATGAAGCCGGTTCAGGAGATCAACAGCAACCCCTTCATCCTCAACCTGCAAAACGGGCTGTACAATACCCTCGACGACAGCTTCAAGGCCCACACCCCGGAATACTTCTCCACGGTGCAGCTCAAAGCAGCCTATGCGCCGGATGCAGGCTGCCCGCTGTTTTTGCACTATCTGGAAAGTATGCTGGCCGAGGAGGAAATCCATCTCATTCAGGAGATCATGGGCTACCTGCTCCTGCCGGTGAACAAGGCGCAGAAATCCTTTGTCTTTGTGGGCGCGCCCAACGCAGGCAAAAGTACCCTGCTCAATGTGGTGCAGGAAATTTTGCTGGGCAGCGAGAATGTGTCCAACATCCCGTGGCAGAACCTTGGCGACCGCTTCAACCGGGCCGAGCTGTTCGGCAAGCTGGCAAATATCTTTGCCGACCTGCCCTCCAAGAGCATTGACGACAACGGTATGTTCAAGGCGCTCACCGGCGAGGACTTCATCACCGCCGAGCGCAAAAACAAAGACCCGTTTTCCTTCCGGCCTTATGCTCGGTTCCTGTTTTCCTGCAATGAGATTCCCCGCAACTATGGGGATCGCTCCGAGGGCTTTTACCGCAGGCTCCTCATTATACGGTTTGAGAAATCCGTTCCCAAGGCCAAGCGCGACCCCAATCTGGCGGAAAAGCTGGCCGCCGAGCGGGACGGTATCCTCATGTGGGCGCTTACCGGCCTGAAACGCCTGATCGCCTCCGGCTATGTGTTCAGCGAAACCGAGCGGACGCGGGCCGAGCTGGAAAAATACCGGATTGAATCAAATAGCGTTTTGTCTTTCGCTAAATTGTACTGTGTGGCCGAGGAGGAAGGCGTGACGGTGCGGGACGACCTGTTCCTCCGCTACAAGGAGTATTGCGGCAATGCAGGCATGAAGCCGGTATCGCAGACCAATTTCAACAAAGAGTTGGAAACCGGTTTCCCGGAGATCACCAGAGGGCGGGATAAGCTCTCCAAGCGCCGGATATGGCGTGGGATCACCTACTGCGAAGGAGGTGTGGAGGCAGATTGACCGTTTTTGTACCGGGAAAACCGGAAAAACCGGGGTTTCCTCATTCCTTGCGCGTAACTACCAGAGGTATGTTATGAGGGCCTTTTTTTAAGAAAAATATATAGAGTGTGGTAAATACCCGGTAACTCCGGTTTTTCCGGCGCATCGGTTTTGCCGAGATATGCTGGAAAGAGAAATTGTGGCCGCGATCCTGCGGCACCTGAAAACGATGCCCCGCTGCTTCGCGTGGAAAACCCACGGCGGAATGTACGGCACAGCGGGCATCCCGGATATAATCGCCTGCATAGATGGCAGGTTTTATGCTTTCGAGGTGAAGCAGCCCGGCGGGCGGCTCACCCGGTTACAGGAAGTGACCCTTGGGAAAATCAGGGCCGCTGGCGGCGCGGCCTATATGGTGACTTCCGTGGAAGATGTATCTGCCGCCATTTCTGCGGAAGGAGGTTCCCTATGACGGTGAAAGAATATCTCAGTCAGGCTTACCGCATCGACCAGCGGATCAACAGCAAGCTGGAACAGGTGGCGAGCCTGCGGGCCTTGGCGACCAAGGCCACCTCTACCTTGTCCGACACCCCGCCCAGCGGAAGCCGGAATGTGCAGTCCATGGAGAATGTCATTATCAAAATCATTGATCTGGAAAACGAGATCAACGAGGACATAGATACGCTGGTGGATTTGAAGCGGGAAATCGTCGGCGTTATCAAACGGATCGACAACCCGGAATACCAGACGCTGTTGGAGCTGCGGTATCTGTGCTTCTACTCGTGGGAGAAGGTGGCCGTGGAGATGGAATACGACCTGCGCTATCTCCACAAGCTCCACCGGAAGGCTTTGGAGCAATGCTCGGCCTTTGTCCCGGCTGGGAAATAGGCAGGCGATTGGGAGGGCTTCGGCTCTCCCTTTTTTCGTTTTTTCTGAAAGAGGACACTAAAAGACATAGAAAGACACTATGGAAATCTGGTAGTATTACAATAGCAACAAAGAAAAAATACAGCGGCCTTCGCAGGAAAATCTGCGGAGGCTTTCTTTTTGCCCGGAAGGAGGCGGCAGCCTGTATGCCATACAAACCCAAGCGCCCCTGTTCCTATCCCGGCTGCCCGCGCTTGACCTCCGGGCGCTATTGCGAGGAACACCAGAAAATCATCACGGCGCATTACAACAAGCACCAGCGCGACCCGGCCAGCAAGCGCCGGTATGGCCGCGCATGGAAGCGGATTCGTGACCGCTATATCGCAGCCCACCCATTGTGCGAGCAATGCAAGCGGGCCGGTAAAATCACCCCTGCCGAAGAAGTCCACCATATCCTGCCGCTGTCCAAGGGCGGCACCCATGTGGAAAGTAACCTCATGGCCCTATGCAAGCGGTGCCATTCTGAGATTACGGCCCGCGAGGGTGGCCGGTGGGGCTGAAATTCTTTTGAGAAATAATGCAAATAGAGCTTGCAATCACACGGTGTTCCGCTAAGATGTGCTCACATCAGACAAGGAGGAACCCACAATGAAGATCACAATTAAAAAGCTCAACCAGTATCCTTGGCGGGAAGGTACGATTGAAGGCCACCATTTTCAGGCGGCGGTCTATGACGAGCCATCGGTGTATGGTATTGACGAGGGACGTATCAGCAAGCTCATGGTATGGGACGAAGCCCAGCGGCAGGGCCGCCGGAGCTATACCCGCACCACTCTTATGAACTATGACCGTGGCTGGGATATTGAGCCGAAGGCCCAGCACAAAGCATTGATAGACGAGCTGATTTCCTATCTGGAAAACCTGCCGCCATACGAAAACTAAAAACTGCGGCCATCGCCCATGCGGGCGGTGGTTTTTTGTTGCCCCTCCGGGGGTAAGAAAATCTCTACGTCCGGCGTGGTGGGCAGCGGGCGTGGGCTATCGCGCGAAAAATCGCGCTTTCAAGTGGGGTATATACCCCGCAATTTCAAAGAAAGGAGGTGGCGGCCATGGCAAACGGCCACGGAGGCGCTCGTATCGGCGCTGGACAGAAGAAAAAGGCGCTGTCGGAAAGAATAGTCGAGGGCAATCCGGGGAAACGGAAATTGACGGTCATGGAGTTTACAGATACCGCCGACCTCCAAGGGGAAACGATGCCGCCGCCCCGCGACTATCTGGCGGCGCGGCAGAAAAACGGAAAAGAGCTGCTGGCGGTTGAGGTCTATGAGCGCACATGGACGTGGCTCCACGAGCGGGGCTGCGCCCATTTGATACCCGCTCAGATTTTGGAGCAGTACGCCATGGCAATCTCCCGCTGGATACAATGCGAGGAATGTATCACCGAGTATGGCTTTCTGGCAAAGCACCCCACCACGGGGAATGCCATTCCATCGCCTTATGTTTCCATGAGCCAGAGCTTTTCCAAGCAGGCCAACAACCTGTGGTTCCAAATCTATCAGGTCGTCCGGGAGAACTGCTCCACCGAGTACAAAGGGGCCACCCCGCACGACGATATGATGGAGCGCCTGCTTTCTGCCCGGCGCGGCAGTTAAAACATAATTTTATTCAGGAGGTCGTTTATGAATATCATACAGCTCCCCTTGGGGGAGGTTCACCCATACAAGAACAATCCGCGAAAGAATGACGGGGCCGTGGATGCGGTGGCGGAAAGCATCAAGCAGTACGGCTTTCTTGTCCCTTTGGTGATTTCCGCCGACCATGAAATCATCACCGGCCACACCCGCTTCAAGGCGGCGAAAAAGCTGGGCCTTTCTTCCGTCCCCTGCGTCATAGCCGACGAGCTGACGGAGGAACAGATCAAAGCCTTCCGGCTGGTGGATAACAAGGTCGGCGAGCTGGCCGAGTGGGACGTTGACCTGCTGCCGCTGGAATTGGCGGATATTGCGCAGGATTTGAGTCCCTTCGGTTTTGAAACCATCTCGGAGGACGAGTTTGGAGAGGAATTTACGCTGGACTCCGGCGAGAAAAAGCCCTATCAGCAGATCAGCCTGACCCTGCACGACAAGCAGGCCGAGCTGATCCTTGCCTGCATTGATTACGTCCACACCCATGGCGAGGTGAAGGAAACCTTTGGCAACGAAAACCACAAGGGCAACGGAGTCTATGAGGTGGTGCGTCAATGGGCCGAGCAAAAGAAATTAGTCTGAAAGTGATCCCCGGCAAGGTGGCAAATCCCTTTGTGCGCCGCCACCATTACAGCGGCACTGTGGTGAATAATAGCTGCCTGCACTTCGGGGTATTTCTGGACGGGTGGCTCCATGGGGTTATGTCTTATGGGCCGAGCCTCAATAAATCCAAAATCCTGCCGCTGGTGGCAGGCACCGGCTGGAACGAATATCTGGAATTGAACCGGATGGCCTTTGACAGCGTCCTCCCGCGCAATTCCGAGAGCCGGGCCATTTCTCTGAGCATCCGGCTTTTGAAAAAGTACGCGCCCCATGTGAAGTGGATCGTGAGCTTTGCCGATGCCTGCTCCTGCGGGGACGGGGCTATCTACCGGGCCAGTAATTTTGTCCTCACCGGCATTAAGGAAAACGAGGCCATCTGCCTTTTACCGGACGGGAGCAAAATCCACAAGCTGACATTGGAATCCCGGCCCAAGGCTCCCCGCCCGGAGCTGGGTGGGCGTTCCTTCTTCGATGTGACGGACGGAGGCTTTGCGTGGAAGAAATACATGGAGGCGGCGGGCAGTGTCCTGCTGCCGGGCTACCAGCTCCGGTATATTTACTTTATCGACAAATCCATGCGCCGCCATTTGACGGTGCCGGAAATCCCTTACTCCCGGATCGACGAACTGGGGGCCGGAATGTATAAGGGCGAAAAAATCACGCTGGCCGAGCGCCATGTGGGAAAGGAGGCGGACAATGGGCCGGGCAAAAGAGATTGTGATGCGGGTAATCCCCACCAAGGTGGCGACCCCGTTTATGAAGGCGCATCATTACAGCGGCAAGGTCGTGAATAACAGCACGCTCCACTTTGGCGTATTTCTGGATGGGAACCTTCACGGGGTTATGAGCTATGGCCCCAGCCTCGATAAGTCAAAAATCATCGGTCTGGTAAAGGATACCGGCTGGAATGAATTTCTGGAACTGAACCGGATGGCCTTTGACAGCTACCTTCCCCGCAATTCTGAGAGCCGGGCCATTTCCATGAGCCTGCGGCTCATTAAGAAATATGCCCCGCAGATTAAGTGGGTTATCAGCTTCGCCGATGCCTGCTCCTGCGGCGACGGTACAATTTACCGGGCCAGCAATTTTGTCCTGACCGGTATCAAGGAAAATCTGAATCTTGCGGAGCTGCCCGATGGCACCCGCGTCCACAAAATGACGCTGGCGAGCAATCCCACTTCTCCCCGCAAGGAGCTGGGCGGCCTGACCTTTTTCGATGTGACAGGCGGCACTTATAATTTCAAGAAGTATCTGGATTATGTGGGGGCCACTCCGATCCCCGGCTTTCAGCTCCGGTACATTTATTTCATCGACAAATCGAAGCGCAAGGATTTGACGGTGCCGGAGATCCCATTCTCCAAAATCGACGAGCTGGGCGCTGGAATGTATAAGGGTGAGAAAATCACCTTTGCCGAGCGGCACAGCAAGGTTACGCCGGAGGAATAGCCTCCGGCCATTATGCGCGGGTAGGCTAACGGCAGACCGCCCACCAACCGGTGGGAAGCGGCGGTTCAACCCCGTCCTCCGCGCTCCAAAAATAACGCCCTTGCTTTTTGGCGGTGTCCAGAGTAATCTGTCGTCACATTCTGAAAGCGAGGGATTTTGATATGAGCGAAAGCTATTTGAAGATTGGCAGCTATACACCAGGAACCGAGGATCAGGAAGCCGTCATTGACCGGGGATATTACCGGCAGGGCTGGATATTCAAGGATGAAGAAGCCTTCCTCCACCATCCGGAGCAGGTATGTTATGTGCCGGAGCTTTCCGACGAGGGATATACCCAACAGGATTTTCTGGCTATGTGTAACGGGCAGGAGGAAGTAGCTGCCCTGCTTTTTGAATCGGTTGATTGGCAAAGCCCTGAAACCTTATTGAACGAGCTGTATGATACATACGAGCTTGAATTTTGCCCGGTCTGCCAGAAAAACTATTTCATGGCGGGAGAACAAATTCCCTGTCCGATCTGTGGCTACCGGCCCGATGAAGGAGAAGAAAATGCAGGTACAGAAAGTAAGTGCTGACCGGCTGAACCCGGCAGCATACAATCCACGCCGGGATTTGAAGCCAGGCGACAAGGACTATGAAAAGCTGAAACGTTCCATTGAGGAGTTTGGATTTGTAGAGCCGGTGGTCTGGAACAGACGCACCGGCTTTGTTGTGGGCGGCCACCAGAGGCTGAAAGTGCTGCTGGATATGGGCGAAACAGAGATTGACTGCGTTGTGGTGGATTTGGAGCCGGAAAAAGAAAAGGCTCTGAACCTCGCCCTGAATCGTATTCAGGGCGATTGGGACGAGGCAAAGCTGGCCGAGGTCATCGCCGAGCTGGATGCCTCTGCTTTTGACGTTTCCTTTACCGGTTTCGATGCCGAGGAAATTGATGCTTTGATGAACAAGTTTTACTCCGCCGAGGCCGTACAGGATGATTTCAACCAAGAGGAAGCGGCTGCAGACATTGCGGCGGCTGGCGGTGCCATGACCCAGCCCGGCGACCTTTGGGAGCTTGGAAACCACCGCCTTCTCTGCGGTGATCCTGCTTCTGCCGAGGATATGGCGCGTCTCTGCGGAAACGAGCGGGCCGCCTGTGCCTTTACGGCCCCGCCCCTCATTGCACTGGCTGACTACCGGAAAGATGGGCTGGCTCCATGGCTGGAACGGCTGGGTGCTGCGGCGGCGAACCTCTGCCGCCATGCGGAGATTGTCTGCTGGAAAATGGATGACTTGTTTACTACCGGCACCCAGTACATGGAGCCGGTTGGCCTTTACAGCATGAAGCTCTTTGAGGACTGCAATTTCCGCCCGCTCTGGATTCGCGTCTGGAAACGGCAGGGCTCGCTGGCCCGCACAGGTTCCGCCCACCAAAACAGCAACAAGCCGCAGAAACAGTTTGAATATCTGGCGGCCTTTGCCGGGGACGATGCCGAGGAAGTAAACCAGCAGGAATACGGCTGGGTGTCCGCCTTCGCTGCCCATAGTTACCGCTTTGTGAAACGCCTTACCAAAGAGGAGCGCCGCAAGTGGGGCTATACGGGTGTATGGGAGATTTCTGTGCCGGAGCAGACCGCTGGCCCGCAGCCGGTTCCTGTGGAGCTGCCTTGGCGGTGTATCAAGATGCACTCTGATCCGGGCGGCCTGATCCTTGACCCATTTTGCGGTGGCGGCACAACGCTGATTGCTGCCGAACAAAGCGGGCGGCGCTGTTTTGCCATGGACAGCGATCCCTTAAACTGCGATTTAACCGTCCAGCGCTGGGAGCAATTTACCGGTGAAAAGGCCCGGCGCATGAAAAAATACGTTTGAGCCTTGTCTTTCACCACCGTCCAGAGTAATCTGTGTCACACCTAATTTAAGGAGGTTTGACACCATGGCAAAGAAAACTTTTGAAACGGTTCTGAAATGGAACGGCGGAGAAGCCTTCCGGGCAAAGGTTGAGGTCGGAGCCGATGGCTGGGGCCGGGTATTTGATACGGCTGACGGTCTGTACTGCGGCTCAATGAACCCGCTGCGTACTCGCCGGCTTATGCAGGAGGCGGCCTATGGGAAGTAAGGACGATTTACAGACTGCGCTCCGCAGCCTGCGCAATGTGCGCCGAATGGCGCGAAGGCTGCAAAGGGTGCCGGTTGACTGCTTGCGGGTAAACGACAGCGATATTGCCGACGCGGAATATGTGACGGAATGGCTGGGCATCGTCCTTTGCCGGATATGCGGGCAGCAGGACGTATCCATGCCGCCCTTTGAGGCAGGGGCCACTCCCGTGGCACAATTCCGCTGGTTTATCCAGAAAGCGGCCCGGCAGGCCGGTGCGATCCGACGAGCTATCTTTTGGGGCCGGATATCCAAGGCTCTGTTTGCCGAGAAAGCATGGGAAGGCCTCGACAGCGCAGAAACCTTTCTTGGTTCCTTCCTGTCCGAGAATGTTTACCGGGAAAGGAGGCGGATGCAATGAGGTTCCCAAGAAAAGAAATCGTGGAGGCTGTTCGTGCCCGCTACCCCAAGGGAACGCGGGTGGAGCTGGTTTTCATGGACGACCCATACAGCCGGTTAAAGCCCGGCGACCGGGGGACGGTGGAATTTGTGGACGACATAGCCACGGTTCATGTAAAATGGGATTGCGGTTCCGGGCTGGGCGTGGCCTATGGTGCGGACAAAATCCGCATCTTGGAAGGCGGTGATTTTGAATGAGTGGGATCTTCCATGAAGGGCGCTGGTATGAAAACACAGATATGATTTGCCGCCGCTGCGGCAGGCCTGTGTACGACTCCGACAACCCGGAGTACTGCTATCAGTGCTTTCATTGCGACGAGGATTTCTATTCTTTCGAGGTGGAGGAACAGGACGCGCTTTATCTGCCGCCTGTCATGGTGGCCCGTCCGGTGGACGGGATCACGCTTAACGAGGCGCTGGAATACCTGCTGGATGATACCGGCAAAACCCGGATTTTTCAAAATCAGCCCGAGGCGGAGGCGTTTCTTTTATGCCACGGCTTCACCTCCGAGAATTTGGAGCATTTTTATTTTGTGGAGGTGCCAGAAAATGAAGAATAAAGGATGCGCTTTTGAGATACAAGGTGGCGGGACTTCCCGCTATTTTACCAGCCCTTTGGTACATGGCTTCGCGGATTTTGTCCGCTTTCTCGATGAAAACCGGGGTGAAGCGGGCCACGCGCCTCTGCCGCTGCACAAGCGGATACCGCAGGCCGCACAGATTTCCGAGGCGGAATGGCGGAACATCGCCGACAATCAGGACACCGGCTATTCCTGCTTCATCGTGGTAAATGTCCCTGAAAATCAGGTGTGGGTCAACGAGGACACCGGGGCCGGGATGTCGCTCTATTGCTTCCCGTTCCTTGCGGTGATGGAGGTGGCCGCCTCCGGTGCTGCCGATCCGTGGGAAACGCTGCTGGCGAAGTATCCCTCGGCCAAAATGAGCGGCTGATATTCCAAAAGAAAAAGGCCCGGAAACGGGCTTTTTTCGCTGGTGAGCCTTGTCTTTTGAGGTGTTCCAGAGTAATCTCTGACCACATCAAACAAGGGAGGTTTCACCATGAAACAGACAATCGCAATGAAGCAGGCGGCCTTTGAGGAACTTATGCGGGAGCATGGCTTCCAGTACCTCGGAGCGACTACCTACGACGGGAGCTTTATCTACCAGCGCACTTGGCACCGGACGGACGAGGTGGCCTTCTATGGCCCCATGGAAAGCACCTATAAAATCATGGCGCACATCAGCTATGGGGTGCCGATCATCCAGCTTTTCGAGGACGGGCGCGCACTTGGCACCCGCGACTATTCCAGCCCCAAGCGGGCAATCAACGCCATCCGGGAAATCCTCCGGTGCGCCGGGTATGAGCTGTAAGGAGGGGCGGCTATGAGTAACTTTCGAGAAGAATATGAGAAAACATACGGCCCCATGCGGGCAGCAAGAAAGCCCATATCCCAAGAACTGCATGACAAACTGGTGGCTCTCTGCCAACGGAACTGCTGGCTGAAACGACACGGCCTTGCCTTTATGGACGATCCGTGTTTGGAGGCAGACAGCCCCTATACCTTTTACGAGTATGAGGACATTGCCATGTTGAAGTTATTCTTTGAGCATGGCAACTGGAGCATCCGGCAGGGTGTGGTTTATCGGGAGTTATTCTTCTGCAATCAGGTGAATGGCGGAGATGAATGGTGGGTGTGCCGATATGACCCCGCAGAGGGAGCCTATTTCCCCTTTGAAAGCGTTACTATGAAATTGGTGATTGCCAGAGGAGAATTTGAAGCCCTGCTTGCAGATATGCAGGCAGCTACGGTGGAACAATGCAAGCATCTGGACTATGCGGGAAGGAGTAAGAGCCATGAATAAAGATTTTCTAAGCTGGCTCGGCCATGCGGGCAGCCACACCTGCATGATTGAAAACGCAGGCACGACCTACTACTTTGTCCGGGTACAAAAGAACGAGGATTTTGACTACCTCTACTGCCAGCGGCAATACTCCGGCAAGGAACTGGCCCGTGGCGGCACATTCAAATATGCCGGTATCTTTTGCCGGAGGGATGGCGAGCTGTATGACGCACAATACGATGTGCAAGGCTTGGCCGGTGGGGATACGCAGGAGCGCAGCGCAGGTCAGTTGCGGGAAAATTTGCAACAGGCTGTCCGGCGATTGGTAGAGGCCGCTGTTGCCAACGATAGGCGCAACCTTCAAATCACGGAGCTATCCGACCCGGAGCTGCTTCGGAAACTAAAAAATGAACAGGACTATTATGCAAAGAGTAAGGCTCGCGAGCGTTTTCTGGACGCTGCGAAATTTGAGCCGCCCTCGTTCCAGTGCTTCTATGAAGCGGAAAACTGGACGGAGGACTCTTTGCTTTCCTATATATTAAACCCGCAGGGCTATGCCGCCAAAGAAGCCACAGATTACATGGAGGGCAATCAGGAAGAAATGCTCTTTGACTTCCTCTGCAATGACGTGGAGCTGGCGGAATATCAGGCGCTTGTGGACGATAGGGATAACCCGGTACATATCGTCAAGAAAATCATGGCCGCCATGAATACCACCTCTGCCAAGACAGTGAACGTAACCATTTGCAAGGATGGTGAGGAATTTTCCTTCAAGACGGAGGCGCAGGAGCTGCGCCGCGATTGTAAGAACTATTATGGCAGTTGGTACATGGTGGCAGCGGATCGCCGGAGGTTTGAGGCACGATATGGCCGCAGTGCGGACTACTACCCGCAGGAGATTATCCGCATCACCTATGCCAGAGCGGTTCTGTACGAAGCCGGGAAATAGAACCGGCACTTGAAACTTAAAAATTATCTTTAAGGGACTTTCCCCATACCGGGGGAGGTTCCTTTTTTGTTTCCGTGAGAAAGGAGGCGGCGGATATTCGCAAGTTAAAGAAATACAAGCCCACCCGCTTCATGGCGGAAGGCTCGACCTATAACCGGGAGCTGGCCGATCTGGCCGTTTCCTTTATCGGCTGCCTGAAGCATACCAAGGGCGAGTGGTACGGACAAAACTTTGAACTCATTGACTGGCAAGAGCAGATTATCCGGGATCTGTTCGGCATTGTAAAGCCCAACGGCTACCGCCAGTTTAATACCGCATACATCGAGATTGCCAAGAAACAGGGAAAATCCGAGCTGGCCGCTGCGGTGGCTCTGTTGCTCACCTGCGGCGACATGGAATACGGCGGCGAGGTTTATGGCTGCGCCTCCGACCGGCAGCAGGCTTCCATCGTATTCGATGTGGCCTGCGGCATGGTGGAGCAATGCCCGGCCCTCAAATCCCGTATCAAGCCGGTGCTGTCGCAGAAGCGCCTGATCTATAAGCCGCTGGGGAGCTTCTATCAGGTACTTTCCGCAGAGGCATACACCAAGCATGGCCTTAACGTCCATGCGGTGGTATTTGACGAGCTGCACGCCCAGCCAAACCGGCAGCTCTATGATGTCATGACCCACGGCTCCGGCGACGCCAGAAAGCAGCCTCTCTATTTTCTTATTACCACAGCGGGCAATGACGTGAACAGCATCTGCTATGAGGTTCACCAGAAGGCGCGGGATATTCTGGATGGCCGGAAAATTGACCCCACCTTTTATCCGGTGATCTATGGCGCGGATGAGGCCGATGATTGGACTTCCCCGAAGGTCTGGAAAAAGGCCAACCCCTCCCTTGGAATTACGGTGGATATAGAAAAGCTGGAAGCTGCCTGCGAAAGCGCCCGGCAGAACCCCGCCGAGGAGAACCTGTTCCGGCAGCTCCGGCTCTGCCAGTGGGTAAAGCAGGCTGTCCGCTGGATGCCCATGGAAAAGTGGGATAAATGTGCCTTTGCGGTAGACCCGGAGGCTCTGCAAGGCCGGGCGTGCTATGGCGGCCTTGACCTTTCCTCCACCACGGATATTACCGCCTTCGTGCTGGTATTTCCGCCGGAATATGAAGGCGACAAATATGTGATCCTGCCTTTCTTCTGGATACCGGAGGACAATCTCGACCTGCGGGTGCGCCGGGATCACGTTCCCTATGACGTGTGGGAAAAGCAGGGGTATTTGAAAACCACCGAGGGAAATGTCGTCCGCTATGGCTTTATTGAGTCCTTCATCGACGAGCTGGGCGCAAAGTACAACATCCGGGAAATTGCCTTTGACCGCTGGGGTGCGACGCAGATGGTGCAGAACTTGGAAGGCCTCGGCTTTACGGTGGTTCCCTTCGGGCAGGGCTTCAAAGATATGTCCCCACCCACCAAGGAGCTGATGCGCCTGACTTTGGATGAACAGCTCGCCCATGGCGGCCACCCGGTTCTGCGGTGGATGATGGACAACATTCATGTCCGCACCGATCCGGCGGGCAATGTGAAACCGGATAAGGAAAAATCCACAGAAAAGATTGACGGTGCGGTGGCGACTATCATGGCGCTTGACCGGGCCATTCGAGGCGGCGGGGATACCGACGCTTCTATTTACGATGAAAGGGGGCTTTTACTGCTATGAGTGTTTTCAGCCGTTTTTTCCATTCACGGGATAAGCCGGAGGAACTGCGCCGGGCGCAGGATACCTTGGGCGGCAGCCGCTTTTCCTTTTTCTTTGGCGGCTCTACCAGCGGCAAGCCGGTGAATGAGCGCACTGCGCTGCAAATGACCGCTGTGTATTCCTGCGTCCGTATTCTCTCCGAGGCGGTGGCGGGCCTTCCGCTCCATGTGTACCGCTACGGTGAAAACGGGAGCAAGGTAAAGGCCCTCGACCATCCTCTCTACCGGCTGCTGCACGACGAGCCAAACCCGGAAATGACCTCGTTCAATTTCCGGGAAACCCTGATGGGCCACCTGCTCCTATACGGGAACGCTTACGCGCAGATCATCCGCAATGGAAAGGGCGAGGTGATCGGCCTCTATCCGCTGATGCCCACCAAAATGACCGTTGACCGGGACAGCAAGGGACAGATTTATTACCTCTATACCCGTGGCTCAGACGATTCCCCAGTGGGTGATGAAAACGGGCAGATTTACCTGCCGCCGGAGCAGGTGCTTCATATTCCCGGTCTTGGCTATGACGGGATTGTGGGCTATTCGCCCATCGCTATGGCAAAGAACGCGGTGGGGATGGCGATTGCCTGTGAGGAATACGGCGCGAAGTTTTTCGCCAATGATGCCGCCCCCGGCGGTGTGCTGGAACATCCCGGCGTACTGAAAAACCCGGATAAGGTGCGGGAAAGCTGGAACAAACTCTTTCGCGGCAGTGCAAATTCCCATCAAATCGCGGTTTTGGAGGAAGGCTTGAAATATCAGCCCATTGGCATTTCCCCGGAGCAGGCGCAATTTCTGGAAACGAGGAAATTCCAAATCAATGAGATTGCCCGCATTTTCCGGGTGCCTCCCCACATGGTCGGAGATTTGGAGAAATCCAGCTTTTCCAACATCGAGCAGCAGAGCTTGGAATTTGTCAAATATACTCTCGAACCGTGGCTTATGCGCTGGGAACAGAGTATGGCCCGCCGCCTGTTTTCCGACAGCGAGAAGCGGGAGTATTTTATCCGCTTCAATGTGGAGGGTCTGCTGCGGGGCGATTACGCCAGCCGCATGAACGGTTATGCGGTGGCCCGCCAGAATGGCTGGATGAGCGCCAACGACATAAGAGAGCTGGAAAACCTCGACCGTATCCCTGCCGAGGAAGGCGGCGACCTGTATCTGGTAAACGGCTCCATGACGAAGCTTAGTGATGCCGGGGCCTTTGCCGGAACCACCGCAACAAATCCAATAGAAACGGAGGAACAGACAAGTGAATAAATTCTGGAATTGGGTGCGGAACTCCGACGAGAGCCGCACCCTTTACCTTAACGGCACCATTGCCGAGGAGAGCTGGTTTGACGATGATATTACCCCCGCCGCTTTCAAAGCGGAGCTTCTGGCCGGTGAGGGCGATATTACCGTCTGGATCAACTCGCCGGGCGGTGACTGCGTGGCCGCTTCTCAGATTTACAGTATGCTCATGGACTACAAGGGCGCTGTAACCGTGAAGATTGACGGGATCGCCGCCAGTGCCGCCAGTGTCATTGCCATGGCCGGAACGACGGTTCTCATGGCTCCCACCGCCCTGATGATGGTGCATAACCCCCTGACAGTGGCGATTGGCGACACCGAGGAAATGCAGAAGGCCATCGCCATGCTGGACGAAGTAAAGGAGTCGATCATCAATGCCTACGAAATCAAAACGGGGCTGTCGAGGGCGCGGCTCTCACACCTCATGGATGCGGAAACATGGCTGTCCGCCCACAAAGCCGTGGAACTTGGCTTTGCGGACGACCTCCTGTTCACCGCGAAGGAAGATCCCGCTCCCGAACCGGAGAGCTATGCGTTCTCGCGGCGAGCGGTGACAAACCGGCTGCTGAACAAACTGCCCCATACGAAAACCGAACAGAAACAACCTGCCGAGCCGCTGTACCAGCGGCTTAATTTATTGAAATTTTAAGGAGGACTTTATTATGAGCAAGATTTTGGAACTGCGCGAGAAGCGGGCAAAGGCGTGGGAAACGGCGAAGGCTTTTCTGGATGCCAAGCGTGGTGCAGATGGCCTGCTGGCCGCCGAGGATGTGGCGACCTATGAGAAGATGGAGGCCGATGTGGTAAATCTCGGTAAGGAGATTGACCGTCTGGAACGGCAGGCCGCTCTGGATGCGGAGCTTTCTAAACCGGTCAACACCCCGCTGACTGGCAAGCCTGCGGCCCCTGCTGGTGAGGAAAAGACTGGCCGCGCCTCTGCGGAATACCGACGCTCTTTCTGGAACGCTATGCGCAGCAAGATGCCTTCCCACGAGATTATGAACGCCCTGCAGATCGGTACGGACTCTGAGGGCGGCTATCTGGTGCCGGATGAATTTGAGCGCACTCTGGTGGAGGCATTGGAGGAGCAGAACATTTTCCGCACACTGGCCCATGTGATCCAGACCAGCTCCGGCGACCGCAAAATCCCGGTGGTGGCTTCTAAGGGTACGGCTTCGTGGGTGGACGAGGAAGGGACGATCCCGGAGAGTGACGACGCTTTCTCGCAGGTTTCCATCGGGGCCTACAAGCTGGCAACGCTGGTGAAGGTGTCCGAGGAGCTGCTGAACGACAGCGTTTTCGATTTGGAGGCCTATATTTCTCGTGAGTTTGCCCGCCGCATCGGTAACAAGGAGGAGGAAGCCTTCTTTACCGGCGATGGCACCGGCAAGCCGCTGGGCGTTCTGGCTGCAACGGGCGGCGCGGAAATCGGCGTAACTGCCGCCTCCGCCACCGCATTTACGGCGGACGAGGTGTTCGACCTGTTTTACTCTCTGAAAGCACCTTACCGCAAGAACGCTGTTTTCCTGATGAACGATTCTTCCGTGAAGGCCCTGCGGAAACTCAAAGACGGGAACGGCCAGTACCTCTGGCAGCCCTCCCTGACTGCCGGAACCCCGGATATGCTGCTGGGCCGCCCGGTTTATACCTCGGCCTATATGCCCGCGATGGCGGCCAGTGCAAAATCTATCCTGTTCGGTGACCTGTCCTATTATTGGGTGGCTGACCGTCAGGGCCGCTCCTTCCGCCGCCTCGGAGAGTTGTACGCTACTACCGGGCAGGTGGGCTTCCTTGCCTCCCAGCGCGTGGATGGTAAGCTGATCCTGCCCGAAGCCGTGAAGGTATTGCAGCAGAAGGCTGCGTAAGGAGGGCTGACGAATGAGCTACAACGGAAAGAACTATGCAGAACAGGGCGGCGATAAATGGGTGATCGGCGGCACCCTCGAAATCAAAGAGGGTGCTACCGTCACCGGCCTGCCCGAAGGGGAGGCATACAGCCTGCCGGTGGCCTCGGCTTCTGTGCTTGGTGGTGTCAAAGCGGCGGCAAAAGGCTCCGGGGATACTGTACCCGTCAAGGTTGATAGCGCGGGCAACCTGTATGTCCCCACTTATCCCTCTGTTCCCACCATTCCCAAGGCAGCCAATCAGGCTGATAGTGTGGCAACAGAGGTGGCGGCCCTTGTTGCGGATTTTAACGGCCTGCTCGCCAAGTTGAAGGCGGCGGGCCTTATGACTGCCGATTGATAAGGAGGTGGCGGCATGGACGAATTGCTCCAAAAAGTCAAAGACAACCTGATCCTTTCCCATGACGAGGACGACGAGCTGCTCCGGGGATACATCCGGGCAGCCGTTTCCTATGCGGAAAGTTACCAGCATATCCCCTCCGGGCATTATGCGGACAATCCCATGCCGCCCACCACAGAACAGGCTGTTATCATGCTATCCTCTCATTTCTACGAAAGTCGGGATGGTTCCACAGGCGGCTTCTTCGCAGATAATGTGCAGGCCGGGCAGCAGGTTTGGAATACGGTGAACCTGCTGCTGCGGCTTGACCGGGATTGGCAGGTGTAGCCTATGTCTTACGGGAAAATGCGCACCCCGGTGCAGCTCCTTTCCACTGAGACGGTAAAGGATGCAGAAGGGTTTGCCACGCAGCAGGATAAAGTGCTGGCGGAGGTTCGTGCCTATCACGAAGCCCGCCATGGCAGCGAGCGGTGGGCCAACCGGGCGGCCTTTTCGGAGGCCACCGACCTGTTCCGCTTCCGGGCCATCCCCGGAGTGGTGGTTTCTACCAAGCTGTTCCTGCTCTGCGAAGGCTGCCGGTATGACATTACCAGTGTGGAAGATGTAAAGGGGCGCGGGATGTATGTGGAGATTTTAGCGAAAAAGGTGGTGGCGGCAAATGGCTAAGGTACAGATTAAAATGCCGGAGGATTTCCTCTTAAAGCTCTCCCGGCTGGGAGATAAAACCGACGAGATCCTTCCAAAAGTGCTGGAAGCTGGCGGCGAGGTCGTTCTGGAAAAGGTGCGCTCCAACTTGCAGGCGGTCATTGGCCGCGATACCAAAGAGGAGTCCCGCTCTACCGGCGAGCTGGTGTCCGCCCTCGGCGTTTCCCCGGCCAAGATTGACCGGGAAGGCAATTACAACGTGAAGGTAGGTTTTGCCGAACCGCGCTCGGATGGCCGCAGCAACGCCATGATCGCCAACGTGCTGGAATACGGCAAGAGCGGCCAGCCGGCAAAGCCTTTCTTAAAGCCCGCCCGCACCGCCTCCCGCGCTCCCTGCATTGAGGCGATGAAGCGGACGTTTGAGCAGGAGGTGGAGGAAATTTGAGCCTGTTGGAAGATTTGAACACCTGCCTGCTGCCTTTGGGGATTCCCATAGAAACCGGCGTTTTCAGCGATACCCCGCCGGACGAATATCTGGTGATTACGCCTCTCGGGGACAGCTTTGGCCTCCATGGGGATAACGCCCCGCTCTATGACATACAGGAGGCCCGGCTGTCCTATTTCAACAAGGGAAGCTACACCAAGCAAAAAAACGCGATGATCCGCGCCCTGCTGGGTGCGGATTTTGTTATCACGGATCGCCGGTATATCGGCCATGAGGACGACACCGGCTTTCACCATTACGCCATAGATGTGGCGAAACATTACGGAATGGAGGATTGAATACATGGCGACGATTGGCCTTGACAAGCTGTTTTACGCCCCGATCACCGAGGATGAAAACGGCGACGAAGAATACGGCACCCCTGTCATGCTGGCCAAGGCAATGACAGCGGAGCTTTCCATCGAACTGAATGAAGCCACGCTGTATGCCGACGATGGCGCGGCGGAGATTGTAAAGGAATTTAAGAGCGGCACCCTTTCCCTCGGGGTGGACGATATTGGCGTGGCCGCTGCCGAGGCGCTTACCGGGGCAAAGATTGACGCAAACGGTGTTTTGATTTCTTCCAGCGAGAATGATGGCGCACCGGTGGCGGTGGGCTTTCGCGCCCGCAAGGCAAACGGCACTTACCGATATTTCTGGCTCTACCGGGTGAAATTTGCGGTGCCTTCCACCAACCTGACGACCAAGGGAGATTCTATCGAGTTTTCCACCCCGACGATTGAGGGGACAGTCATGCGCCGCAATAAGCTGGACGGAAAGAACGAGCATCCTTGGAAGGCCGAGGTCAATGAGGACGATGCTGCGGTGGAGTCCAGTGTTATCACCGGCTGGTACACGGAGGTTTATGAGCCTGACTATACAGAGGAGGTTGCATGATGGAGCAAAATGAACGCGCCGCAGCTATTCAGATCGGCGGAGAAACCTATGAGCTGCTGCTGACGACCAGAGCCACCAAGGAGATCGCCAAGCGGTACGGCGGTCTGGAAAATCTCGGCACCAAGCTGATGAAATCGGAAAATTTTGAGATGGCGCTGGACGAGATCATCTGGCTGATTGCCCTCATGGCAAACCAGAGCGTTTTAATTTATAACCTGCGCCACAAGGATGATCCGAAGCCCCTGCTCACCGAGGAGGAGGTCGAACTTCTGACTTCGCCTTTGGAGCTGGCAACCTATAAGGACGCAATCATGGAGGCCATGTTCCGGGGTACGAAGCGGAACATCGAAAGCGAGGCCGATCCAAAAAACGTGCCGGTCGGGTAAGCGACGAGGAGTTGTTTACCCGACTGATTTATTATGCAACGGTTCCCCTGCGGCGCTCTGAGGAGGAAGCGTGGCTGATGCCTTTCGGGTATCTGCTGGATTTATGGGAGTGCCACAAGCAGTTTACCGGGATCAGCAAGCCCAAGCGGGAACTGTTCATTGACGATATTATCCCGGCTGGAATTTAAGACTGCCCTCGCCGGAGGAAGGAGGTGGTATCCGTGGCGGACAATTTTGGGCTGAAAATCGGTGTTGAAGGCGAAAAAGAATTTAAGAAGGCTTTAGCGGAAATCAACCAGACTTTTAAGGTGCTTGGCTCGGAAATGAACCTCGTGGCCTCTCAGTTTGACAAGCAGGATAAATCCGTGGAGGCCCTTTCCGCCCGGAACCGCGTCCTCAATCAAGAGATTGATACCCAGCGCCAGAAAATCAGCACCTTGCAGCAGGCGCTGGAAAACGCCACAAACTCCTTCGGGGAAAATGACAGGCGCACAAAGCAATGGCAAACCCAGCTCAATAATGCGCAGGCCACCCTCAATGAGATGGAGCGGGAGCTGGCGGATAATAACCGGGCCTTAGAGGAAGCCGGAAACGCCATGGACGATGCAGGCGACCAAGCCGACGATTTTGGGGACTCCCTTGTAGAGAGCGCGGATAATGCTGACGATGCAGGTGGCAGATTTGAAAAGCTGGGCAGTATTGCTAAGACCATCGGTGCGGTTGTCGCTGCCGCTGTGGTGGCGATTGGAGCCGCTGCCGTTTCCGCAGGTGTGGGCCTCGTACAGCTCGGCGACGAGTACAATCAGGCGGTCAACCAGATTTCCGCTTCCACCGGTGCTACCGGCGCAGAATTGGAGGCCCTCGGCGAAACCGCCCGGAAGGTCTATACAAACAACTTCGGCGACAGCTTGGAGGATGTGGCGGAAGGGCTTTCCGTTGTCCGGCGAACCACCGGCCTTATGGATGATGATCTGCAAAAGGCCACTGAATCTGGCTTTGCCCTTCGGGACACCTTTGGCTATGACTTGCAGGAGTCCGCCCGCGCAGCCAGCGCCCTGATGAAAAACTTCGGTGTAACTGCCGAAGAAGCCTATAACATCATCGCGGTGGGCGCACAAAACGGTGCGGATCAAAACGGCGACCTGCTCGACACCCTGAACGAATACTCGGCGCAATACGCTGCCCTTGGCCTCTCTGCCGATGAATTTGTGAGCGGCCTTATCAGCGGTGCGGAGGCCGGTGTTTTTTCAATCGATAAGGTGGGTGATGCGGTCAAGGAATTTAACCTGCGCGTCAAGGATGGCAGCGACACCACCACCCAAGCCTTTCAGGCGCTGGGGATGGATGCGGACGCAATGGCGGCCCGCTTTGCCGCTGGCGGCGATACCGCCCGGCAGGCATTTTTCGAGGTCGTCAACGCACTGGACGATATGGACGACCCCATCGCCAAGAATACGGCGGCGGTCAACCTGTTCGGCACGCAATTTGAGGATTTGCAGGCCAACGTCCTGCCGGTACTGGCCAGCATGGAAGATGGCGCGGGCCGCACCTATGATGCCCTCTCTCAAATCAACCAGATCAAGTATGACAATCTGGACTCTGCCATTGAAGGGACAAAACGCTCTATTCAGGGCGTTTTCCTGCCTTTGGCCAGTGAGATGTCAGCAGGGATCACCGATGTATTCTCTACGCTGGGGAACGAAATCAACGCAGCCAACGGGAACTTTGAACAGATCGGCCTTGCTATTGGCTCCGCTATTGAGGGTGTCCTGAATATCATTCTGGAAAAGATGCCGGTATTCCTCGAACTGGGCATGAACATTGTGACGAGCATCGGCTCGGCCATTATGACGAACCTGCCCCTGCTGATCGAATCCGCGACAAATATCATCCTCACCTTGCTCAATGGGCTGGTGGCGGCCCTGCCTCTACTGACTGAGGGGGCGCTGCAATTAGTGCTGACCTTGGTACAGGGAATTTTAATGAGCCTGCCTCAAATCATGGAGGCAGCGGTTCAGGTGATCGCCACACTGGCGACGGGCTTAGCGCAGGCTGCGCCTACATTGATCCCATCCATTGTTCAGGCGGTCATGCTGATTGCGCAAACGCTGATTGAAAATCTGCCGCTTTTGTTGGACGCAGCCTTGCAGCTCATTACCGGGCTTGCGCAGGGGCTTCTGGACGCAATCCCTGTCTTGATTGCAGCCCTGCCGGAGATCATTACGGCCATCGTCACATTCCTGCTGGACTCTATCCCGCAGATCATTGAGGCGGGCATCCAGCTTTTGACCTCTTTGGTAGAGGCCCTGCCGGAAATCATCTCGGCTATTGTGGCGGCAATCCCGCAGATTATAGATGGCATTGTCACGGCGGTGCTTAACTCCATCCCGCAGATTATCGACGCTGGTGTACGGCTGCTGGTTTCTCTTATCCAAAACCTGCCGACCATCATCACCACCATTTTGCAGGCGATCCCGCAGATCATCTCCTCGCTGGTTAATGCCATTATCAACAGCATCCCGCAAATCATTCAGGCAGGCGTTCGGCTATTTGTGTCGCTGATCCAAAACCTGCCCACGATCATCGTGGAGATTGTCAAAGCGGTGCCGCAGATCATTGCGGGGATTGTCAATGCCTTTACCTCCTCCATGGGCCAGATCGTCAATGTCGGCAAAAACATTGTGCAGGGCCTTTGGTCTGGTATCCAGAGCCTTGCAGGCTGGATTTGGGATAAGGTGTCTGGCTGGATTTCCGGGATTTGGGACGGTATTTGCAGCTTCTTCGGCATCAATTCGCCTTCCAAGGAGATGGCATGGGTTGGTGAAATGCTCGTCAAGGGCCTTGCCGGTTCCATTGAGGACAATGGTGGGCAGGCTGTCAATGCCGCAAAAGCCATGAGCAAGGATATTGATGGCGTGATGAACGAGCTGGCAGAAGGGATGCAGACTGCCTTGCCGACGGATTTCTCCGTGGGCAGCAACTTCGGCAAAGCGGCGGCCTCGGCCATGGCTGGCGCAACGGGAACCAGCGGCTTTGCCATTGTGCTGAATATTACGAACTTTAACAACTATGGCGTGGAGGATATTCGCCAGCTCACCAACGAGGTCATGGAAACCGCGAGCCAGTTTGCCATGCGGAAAGGGGTGGTATTTGCATGAACTTTTTTACTTATAACGGGCAAAGCTCCGCAGACTTTGGGCTGCATATCGAGAGCAAAAATGTTTTTTCCGCCCCTGCTTTTGACGCGACTTTTCAAGCAATCCCCGGCAGAAACGGCGACCTCATTATTCCAAATAACCGCTTTGCCAACGCATCGGTGTCCTATACGGCCTTTGTGGCCCATCGGACGATCCAGAGTCTTGCAGATACCCTCCGGGCCATCCGTGGCTGGCTTTTCGCAGAGCCGGATCGGTATCACCCCATCACGGACTCCTATGATACCGGCTTTGTCCGGTATGGCGTAATCAAGGAAGGATTGGATATTGAGGAGCAACTCAACCGGATCGGGAGCTTCACTGTGAATTTTTCCTGCAAGCCCTTCCGGTATAGTGAGGCTGGAAACGAGAGCGTTTCTGTGGCGACCTCCGGGGAGGTACTCAATAATCCCTTTCCGTTTACCAGCCGCCCGTATCTCCGCATAACGGGCAGCGGCGAAGGCACCCTCACCATACAATCAGCCGGTTCAAACCGCACATGGACTTTTTCAGATATAGATGGCTATGTGGAGGCCGACTCTGAGCAGATGAACTTCTATAAAGACACCCTGCTCAAAAACGATACCGTAACGGGGAGCGGTTTTCCGCTGCTATACCCCGGCGACAATACATTGTCCTTTTCCGGCGGCATTACTGCTCTCGCTGTTACCCCAAGGTGGTGTACGTTATGATCCCGGTTTTATATGCTTCCAATACTGCCAGCTTTTCCACCTTTGGGATTGGAACCCTGACCGATACCATCTCCTGTGAAGTTACGGAGGAGCGCAACGGCCTGTTCGAGTGCCTGCTCCGCTACCCGGTGGATGGGCAGCATTACGGACAAATTGCCAAAGAGCGGATCATCAAAGCAAAGCCCAACGATACCTCCGAGGAGCAGGCGTTTCGTATTTACCGGATCACAAAGCCCATGAACGGCGTGGTGTCGGTCTATGCACAGCATATCAGCTATGACCTTGCCAACGTGCCGGTGATGCCTTTTTCAACGGAAAGCCGTTCCCCGGCGCTGCTCCTGAACCAGATCCTTGCTGGGGACAGCCGATTTACAGGGTGGACGGATTACAGCGAGGCAAAAGAGTTTTCTGTGGTACAGCCGCAAAGCGTCCGTTCCTGTCTTGGCGGTTCGGCTGGCTCTATGCTTTCTAAATGGCATGGAGAATATGAGTGGGATAATTTCACGGTAAAATTTCATACGCACCGGGGCCAGAATACCGGGGTCGTGATTGAATACGGCAAGAACCTGACCGAGCTGGAACAGGACGAGGATAATTCCTCCGTTTATACCGACCTGCTGCCGTATGCTGTTTACACGGTAGAGGACGAAGAAACGGTGGTGACGCTGCCGGAGGAAACCCTCCCGATTACCAACGAGGAAATGACCCGCTCCAAAGTGCTGATTATGGATTTCACAGACCGCTTCGAGAGCGGTGTGGAGATCACCGGAGATATGCTGCGGGAAGTGGCGGAAGCCTACTTGGAGGAAAACCCGCTGGGTACGACTGTGCCCACGTTAAAGATAAGTTTTCAGCCCTTGTGGAAGCAGCCGGAATATTCTGCACTCTTGGAGCGGGTATCCCTGTGCGATACCGTTTCAGTGCGCCATACGGTGCTGGGGGTATCCGCTACCGCCAAGGTGATCCAGACGGTCTACGATACGCTGGCGGAGAGATACACCAGCATTACGCTCGGCAGCGAAAAATCCAGCATGATTACCTCGTTCTCTGAAATCCAATCTTCGGTGGAACAGGTGCAGGAAACCGTGGGCCACTTTCCGAGGCTGATTTCTTCGGCGATCAACAATGCCACCAACCGCATCACCGGCCAAGCTGGTGGCTATGTGGTGCTGCATACAGACAGCGAAAATGGGCAGCCTTACGAGCTGCTGATTTTAGACCAGCCCTCCATTGAGGACGCGGTCAATGTATGGCGCTGGAATGTGCAGGGGCTTGGCTTTTCCAGCAATGGCTACAACGGCCCCTATGAAACCGCTATCACTGCCGATGGGCAGATCGTGGCGGACTTCATCACCTCCGGCTCCCTGATTGCGAACATTATTAAGGCCGGGGTAATCCAATCCCAAGATGGCTCGTCCTATTGGGATCTGGAATCCGGCGAGGTCATGTTCAGCGCCTATGCCACCACAAGCTCTCTGGAAGAAGTCAATGGACGGGTGAGCCAGTTTCAGCAATCCATTGATGGCTTGAATAGCTTTGTGGCAAGCCTCACCGAGTCCGTGGAAACGGTGGGTGGAGAGCTTTCCGAGGAGCAGGAGCGGGTACAGGCGATGGAAAGCCAGATGTCCCAGCTTCAACAATCCGTGGATGGGCTATCCCTCACCATGCAGGAGCAGTACAGTGGCGGCATCAACTTCGTTCGCAATTCAGCCGGCTTAAACGGCCTTTCGGATGACTGGACGTATGCCGGAACGATTACCGCCCAGCAAGGCGCTGAAACCAAGAACAGCACTGTTTCCAACTCCTGCTTTCAATTGAACGCATACAGTACGCTGACGCAGATAGTGGATAGCATTGTGCCGGGGCAATCCTACCGGCTGACGGTGAAGGCGAAGAAAACCTCCACTTATAATGCCTATGTCCGGGCCATCATCAATGGGGATACGGAGATCGACTTATTCAATACTTCCGAAGCCTTTGAGTGGACGGAATATACCGCCGTTCTGCCGGATGTGCAGGACAGCGTTATCACCATCAGAATTTATTCCCGCGATGCCAGCTTGTTTGTTTCCGACATTATGCTGACGGAGGGAACCTCTCTCCATAAATGGACGCCTGCGCCCAACGAGATATATACCTCTGAGGTAAAAATTGACCGGCGCGGCATCGAGGTTTCTAATGCAGACTCGGCCCAGCGGACGGTTATCAATAATACGGAATTTTCCGGCTACTACAACGACGAGAAAATTTTCTCGCTGAACAAAGACGAAACCCTCACTAAGAAAACCGTGGTAGATGGTGAGCTGACTGTGGGCAAGACCAAATTTGTCCCCATGGCAACGGCCTCGCAAGGGCTGAACATCGTGATTTTGGACTGAGGAGGTGGAATATGGCGCTTAGTGGAACCTTTCAGAATTATCCCGTTTCCAGCTTTGGCCTTTATTGTGAATGGAGCGGCACGCAGAGCATCACGGGGAACTATACGGACGTAACCCTTAAAGTTTATCTTTCGTACTACACCCTCGATGTGGGCGCTCGAAGCGACTCCACCATCTCCATCAACGGTGTAAGTGAAACCTATACTGTGCCCGCCATTGAAGATTATAGCAGCGGCTGGAAAAAGAAGCTGCTCAAAACAAAAACAGTGCGGGTCAACCACAACGCAAATGGCACCAAAAGCGGGGTGGCATTATCCGCTTCTTGGCGCTTTTCCGGTACTTATTCCGGGGTATCCATCGGAACCATTACGGCCTCCACTACCGTTACCCTGAACAGCATTGACCGGACAGCGCCTACGGTATCCTGCTCGGTTTCCAACATTACCGCCAACGGCTTTACGATTTCTGCGTCCTCCTCGGCCACATCGGATATATGGCAATATAGTCTGAACGGTGGCAGCACATGGACGCCGTTTTCCACCACAGCAGGCACCAGCGCCAGTATTACCCTTTCTTCGCTTTCCCCGAACACCACCTACTCGGTGCGGGTACGGGCGAGGAAGCGCACCAATCAGGTGTATGGTACATCTTCCACAGTGTCCGCCAAGACGCTGGGCG